>JANOKO010001329.1:0-2629 GCA_031419335.1 Planctomycetota bacterium | reverse complement strand
CAGCGGGAGCGGGTGCCGGGGCCATGATGGGCTTGGGAGGCGGAGAGATAACTGACCCTTATGCGCCGCCTTCAGGTAAAAAGGGGGGTGGGCGATCTGCCGGAGGGCGGTCTCGCAATCCTCTGGCCGGTGGCATGGGAGGGATGGGAAGCATGTCGGGTGGCGGTATGGGACGCGGCATGCCAGGGGGAGGCATGGGTGCTCCTGGTGCTCCCGGAGGTGGTGGACAAGGGTCCGCGGGATCCGCCGGTCGTCAGAGACCGAATGCCCCATAATCGTGTGTCATGGCGACAAGATCGATTCGCCGCCGCCTGAGATCCTCTGGCGGCGGCGTTTTGCATTCGCCCTGTCAAAGGTCACTCCGACTTTGACCCACTGGTCAAACACAGCGTATAGTGGCGATCACCCCCGTGAGTCACGCCGTGTGAGCGGAGCCTGCCGCCGCTTGAGATTCCCGTATGGCGATTGATCCCACACCGCTTTTGCCTGTTCATGACTTCGATCAGATCTCCGTGCTGGGGAAATACACAATCCAGCGCAAGGTTGGTTCCGGAGGGATGGGGGCGGTCTATCTGGCGGTGGACCAGCAGTTAAAGCGGACCGTCGCGCTGAAAGTCCTCCCCAAAGACAAAGCATCCAACCAAGTCCTCGTCCGCCGCTTCAAATCGGAAGGTCAAGCCGGAGCCCAACTCGAGCATCCCAACATTGTGGCGGTCTATGAATCGGGAGAGATCGACGGGTATCTCTACTTGGCAATGGAGTTCGTCGAAGGAGTCGATGCGTTTGAGCTTCTGCGCAAGCGCGGCGTGCTTCCCGCCAAGCGTTCTCTCGACATCATCAAGCAGGTCACACTGGCACTTCAACATGCGCATGAGCGGCAAATTGTCCATCGGGATATCAAGCCCTCCAACCTCATGATCCGAGAGCGGGACGGGTTGGTCAAATTGGCGGATATGGGACTCGCCCGGATCATCGAAGATGAAGGCGAATCGGCCATTACGAAGGCGGGAACCACCGTGGGGACGGTGGACTATATGTCTCCCGAGCAAGGTCGAGACAGCAAGGCCGCCGACATTCGCAGCGATCTCTATTCGCTGGGCTGTACGTGGTATCACTTGCTGGCGGGCAAGGCTCCCTATCCCGAGGGAGACCTGATGAACAAGCTCCGGGCCCATGCACTGCAACCCGTGCCGGACCCCAGGAACTGGAATGAAAATGTGCCCGCCGGAGTGGTCGCTGTCCTGCAGCGGATGATGGCGAAGAAACCCGAAGATCGTTATCAAACTCCCGCCCAACTGTTGGCCGACCTCAGTTCTCCCGCCTTGCTGCGAGGCGATTTCTCAGCCGACCAACTGCAATTACTGGGAGCCGCCCACGCAGAACCAGTGGCTTCCCCGACAGAAGACGATCCGGAGAGCCCGGCAAGTCCATCACGGCCGCGCCGGCAGCCCTCGAATCCTGTGTCAGGTCGGTCCAAAGCCGCCGGTGCCGATGTTGACGATCCGGAACGGGCTTCGGCTTCGCCCTCCAAGAGTCAGGGAAAGTTGCCAAAAACGTCTGGACGCGAATCGCTCCCGGCCCGAGGGGCGACTCTGGATCCGGCCTCTGCGGAATCCGACGGTGGAAAGCGATCCCGTTCGGAACGAGCCTTACCCGGACGCATCGGCAAGCCGCAGCTCTCGGAAACTCCGCCCAGTCGCTGGAGTCCGAATACTCTCAAGTTCGTACTACTGGGGTTGGTGATCGCTGTGGCGGTCGGAGGCATACTCGTTTCGATGAAGCCGTGGGAGACAGTCTCGGTGAGCCATCGTCCGGTGGTCAATCCTTATGCCACGGGCGAATCGGGTGTTGTTCCACAAGTTGTGCCCGTCGTGGTGGGACCACCGGGAGCTTCTTCCCCGTCGCCTCAAACCCCACCAGTGACGGTTGTCACCAAACCTCCCACAACAAATTCCACTGCTCCCAGGACGATCTCACCGATCGAACCCGTGGCATCTGTTCCCGCAGCAGTCGATTTCGACCGGACTCCCTTCGGGGGTAAGATTGCGTTTTCTCAGGACGGGACGGGGCCGATTCCCTCCTGGGTCTGGCAGTCTCGGGTCAAACCCCAACCCACGGAACGCCCCTTGACAGTCCGGCGAGCGGAACCCGCGGCAGGAGAGTTCCGAGATCTGGCGTCGGCACTCGCGACTGTTCGAGGAAGTGCGGTGATCGAGTTCGCCGATGCGGGTCCGCATGAGGTGGCTGCGTTTTCTAAGCTGCACACGGGGAACTGGACGCTGCGTGGAGCGGACGGAGTGTCTGCGGTTCTGGTTCTGCGTGGAGAGGAGGCTCCGAACCGTATTTCCCAGGGGACATTGACTCTGGAAGGAGTGCATTTGGTCGTTCCTCCGGAGCAATCCAGTGCAGCATTTCACGTCCAACAGGGAGTGCTCGCGATTCGCCGATCCACACTCACACACCTGGGTCGCGCAGCCACCGAAATCCTTCTGGCAGAGGCGGGTGGTCGCATCCTCTTGGAAAAGACCGTGTTACGCGGGACAGGGACATGTCGCCCCGTCGTCTTGCGGGGAGCCAATACCGCACTGGTCGCCGGGCAGTCCTTGCTTCTGGCGGGGAATGCCAGTGC
>JANOKO010001328.1:0-5357 GCA_031419335.1 Planctomycetota bacterium | reverse complement strand
GGGCGGGGGTGTGGGGGTGTCATCCCTCCCCCCCGTCCTACCCCACTCCCCTACCCCCCCCCTTCTCTTTAGTTGTCCGCCCCCAAAAAAAACCCCCCCCCCCACAACCAACCACGACTCTGTGTGTGCATCAGAACAGTCGGCAGCCGGTCCCCCTCTGCTCCCTCTCCCCACTGGCGACGTGACTTTCTGTGAGGACATGGCTGTGGGGAGAGGGCCGGGGTGAGGGGTTCAAGGCGGGCGACATGGCCCCCTCACCCCAACCCTCTCCCCCGCAGTGACGCTGTTTCCCGGCGATCAAATCGATTGCGGGGGAGAGGGGGCCGGAATTGGCCGCTGCCGACTTTTTTGAGGCACACACGGCGACTCTCCTGGCAGGATCATGTTTGTCGACTTCTCACGATGACAGGCTGGAAGCCTATCCCACGGGCTACTTCTCGGCAGCCCGGAGCGGTTTCCCTGCCCCCGACACCGGCGTGAGTGTCACTCGTGACACGCGGTAGCGGCAGTCGTAGGCTCCGAGAAACAGCAAGTCTGTGTGCGGTGTTTCCCAATACTCGCCCAGGCCCAGTTGTTTCGGCTCGCCGGTCCAGTCGATGACGATGTGGCCATCGACCCTCACGGTGACGCCGGTCTTGCGGACAGAGCAGATCACTTGCGCCGGGCGGCCCTTAACGAACACGGGGCCAGCCACCGTGGAGGCGTTGCCGACGTTCCGCCCGTCGATGTTCTCGATCGCGCTCTGCTGTGTCTCACCCGCTGCGTAGCCGAGCAGGACCAGGAACCGCTGGCCTCCGCTGCGCTGGCCGAGGATCAACCCGTTCGGCTCATCGAGTGGCTCGACGATCGTGGTCAGGTCGTATTCCTCGGGCGGGGAGTAAGGCAGTTCGATCCGTGCTCCGTATTGCTTGGGCGATGTCAGTCCGCCCTCCCCCTTCGTCCACTGGCCCGAGACGCCGTCCTTTTCCGGGTCGACGAGAGGGAGCAGTTCGATCTCCGGCCCCTTGGCCACTCCGGGCTGGCTGGGATTCAAAGAGTCAGGCAAAGTGGCGACGAGATCGCCCGTCAGTTCAGCGGGGAGTGGTGGCTCGTCGTCTTTGATGCGGACTTGGAGGTAGCCCCACAGCTCGACCTTCTGTCCGTCCTTCGTCGAGGCATCGATGCGGTAGCTGATCGGCGTCGGGCGATCGAATGTGCCGAGCGAGATTATACCCGGCACGGCACCGTCGGGATTCACTGGAGAGTGAATGTCATTCCACGGGCCCCACACATCGGTCTGCACTTGCACCCGCATTGTTTGCAGCTGCGCTCCCTCGGGCCAGTCGCACTTTAGTAGCACCTCTTGCCCCGGTCGCGGCATGGGCGGTGTGGGGATCGCCCGGAACTTTGTGAACAGGGACGGACCCGGATTCTTGGCCGCATCAAAAGCCTTCCAGCCCAGCCGTTCCTTTTGGTCGTCGTTGAGGAACGACTCATTGATCCAGCCGTGGTACTGCCCCAGGCTCATCACCGAGGGATTCCCCTCATCTGGATGCGGCAACCCGACTGTGTGGCCGACCCCTTCGTGGTACACCACGCAGTCGCTCCCGGAGTACGGCACCCGCCAGCCATCGGCACTCACCAGCCCCCAGCCGATCCCGCGATCGGCGAGGTACGTCGCCCGCGCTCCGCCCGATGCAGCACCGGGGAAGTGGCGACCCGCATTCAGGTTCCCCTCGAACTCTAACCCCTGGGGACCGGGATGCAGGCGATAAAAATCATCCAGCGGCTTCCAGTTGATCTCGCTCAACACCAGCAGAATTGGGAACGCCTTGTGTTCACCCTCTCCGAACTTCAACGAGTCACTGACCTCGCGTAGTGTCTGAAAGAAGATGAAGTCCGCGTCCCCGCTTCGCAGTTGTGCGGTCGTGCGGGCGGAGCGAAATGGCTCGGGGCGAACGACCGTGGTGAGTTTTGACTGTCCTTGAAACTCGCGGGTGTGGAACTCCGCAATGCGTTCTGCGAAGTAGTCAGCCCGCTCCTTCCAATCCGGGAGCTGCGGGCGGTCCTTGGGCAGGAAGTACACCACCGTGACCTCGATGTGCGTGGTCGAGTGCTGGCCGTCCCAGGTGGTGGTATCCGCACTCGCAGTTGTCCCGATAAGCATGCCTGCCAGGGAGATCAGGATTCCCCAAAGCCCGTGAGCCCGGAGTGGAGCTGGAGTGCATTCAGAAAGTGGAAAACGCAACATGTCGGACTCTCGAGGGGCTGCCTGACTCTTGAAGTGAGGTACAGAGTGGATCGTACGCCATCGAGAAGCTGACGGGTAACGTGTCGTGCCCCTGCCAAATGTCCAAGTGACCGGGAGTCGCCATTCATGATGACCTTGCGGCATGCCCCGTCCTGGGTGGCCAGCGTTTCCGGCTGTGCGATACTCCTCCATCTCACCTGCCCGTCTCGCGGGAGGAGGGCGGTGCGATGCGTAGAGACCCGGAGTGATCTCGTCTTCTCAAAGTCGGTGACTTCGAGCGGAGTGCTTCAATTGACTAGACGCACCTCTCGACCCGTCCAGAAATGTGTTCTAATACACAGGGCTTGGCCTGATCCTTCCCTGATTGTCGCACACTGCCGCATGTCTCATGTCTCGCCACCCCCGACTCTCTCAACGGCCGCGCCCGTGGCTCGCCCGCCGCTACCCCATCCGCTGAGGCGGAACTGGATCTGGTTTTCGCTACAACAAATCGCCCAGACGCTGTTCACGGTTTGGTTTCGTTTTCGAGCTCTGGGGATCGAGAACCTGCCACAGAGTGGAGCCTTGCTGCTGATCAATCATCAGAGTTTCCTTGACCCGCTCTTGGTGGGGGTTGCCTTGCGAAGGCCGGTCAGCTATTTGGCCCGCGACAATCTGTTTCAGTTCCCCGTTTTGGGCTGGCTGCTGAAGCGAACTTATGTGATGCCTATCAGTCGCGAATCGGCGGGCACAGAGAGTCTCCGCGAATCGCTCCGCCGCATGGAGCATGGCTTTCTCGTCGGAATTTTCCCCGAAGGGACGCGGTCGGACGACGGTGCTCTCGGAGAGTTAAAGCCGGGATTTGTGGCACTCGTGCGCCGCACCAAAATGCCTGTGATCCCCGTCGGAGTCGCGGGTGGTCATGATGCCTTCCCGCGCGGGGCGTGGTTCCCGCGCCCCAGCAAAGTCCGCGTCGTCTTTGGCCCTCCACTGGATCCGATACGACTGGCCGAGCTGTGCCAAAAAGGACGAGAGGCCGAGTTCATCGAGTGGACCCGCGCCTCGATGCAGACGTGCCTGGAGACCGCGAACGCAGTGCGCCAGTGAGCATGAGCTCAGCAGATTCAAACCTCCCACACCCTCTGGAACCTGCCATGCCCGTCCCCGCTGTCATTGCCATGGGGGGGAACCTCGGCGACGTACGAATTGCCGGAGAAGCCGCTCTATCTCAATTACACGAGACGCCTGGCCTCGAAATGCAGCACACCAGCCGCTGGTACTCCACCGAACCCATGGGATGTGTGGGTCGGTTCCTCAACGCAGCCGCTCTCGTACACAGTGAGCTGACACCGCTACAACTGCTGCGACGGCTCCAGGAGATCGAGACTGCTCAAGGCCGCGTCCGGACTGGACACTGGACCCCCAGAACGCTGGACCTCGATCTGGTGCTGTTTGGTCAGTGGAAAGTCGACCACCCTCAGCTGAAATTGCCCCATCCAGCGGCATGGTGTCGACGATTTGTCCTCGACCCTGCGTGCGAGGTTGCGGGTCAGTTGGTGCATCCAGATCACGACTTGACGCTGAACCAACTCCGGGACCGTCTGCTCCCACGCCCGCTGAAGGTGCGCTGGAGCGGAGAACTGCCTCTGGTGGCACTGGCACGGGGAGCAGTTCAGCGCCGCTTCGGCTCTCAAGTTCACTGGGAGTCAGGGGATGAGCCAGTCATTGTCCGCTTTGTACCTCGGAGTTCTGTGTCCATCAGGATGTTTGAGATCGCTGTCCCCAACGACTTGGATGAGGCCCGCCGTATCGTCATTCAGACGCTCACCGCGCTGCTGGATGAACCAGTACTTCAACCGTATTTGAGATGTGGCGGACATGCTGACAGCATTCCGCCTCCTGCGTGACCCGTGGCGATGCCAAACGCACCGCTGGCCCTGGCACATCAGAGGATGTCCGACGATCCGAGCAGACTTGTAGTCTACAGCCCGAAGTCGGTTTCCAATGCCGCGTGTCGCTCTGTGGTGAATCTCTGACCGCTGCCTACTTTTCTCGGGCACACACGCGACTCGATCCGTACTCGTGCGAACTCGCTCCGAGGACGATATGCTGATTTCATGTCAGCATCCCCGATCTCCTCGGATGATTCGCCGCCTTCGCCTGTCCCCTGGCGCGTCGGTTTGGGGCACGATACCCACCGATTGGAGTCAGGGCGACGGCTCATCATCGGCGGGATTGTCATCCCTCACGAGACGGGATTCGTGGCTCATAGTGATGGCGATGTCCTCCTGCATGCCATCACGGATGCAGTCTTGGGGGCCGCTGCCCTGGGAGACATTGGTGAGTGGTTCCCTGACACGGACCCTCGTTACCAAGGGGCCGATTCATCGGAGCTGCTGAGAGAAGCCGTGCGGCTGGTGCGGGAGCGCGGCTGGAGTGTCGTGAATGTCGACTGCACCGTGTTCGCACAGAGGCCAAAACTCAGTCCCTACAAACACGAGATGGCGACAAATATCGCCCGTGTACTAGGTGTCGATGTCAGCGGTGTCAATGTGAAGGCCAAGACCGGTGAACGAGTCGGTCCGGTCGGGCAGGAGGAGTCGATGGACGCCTCGGCCATTGTTCTGCTGGGGCGCATGTCTTGAACTGTGACACAGTGATCGAGTGGTAACATGTTCAGGGACTCGTTGACTCTCTCAAGCAGCAAGTCAGAACGGGATGAGTTCCGTTCAACACCAGGTGACCTTTAACGGGCAAACAGCCGTGGGATTTTGACGGTCGCCTGGAGTTCGCGCAGACCGATGCGCGGCTCCATCGCGATACGTTGTAAATCAAAGGGGTCCGATTCACAGGTGGCATAGCCGGGATAAAAACTGAATCCCCACTGGTATCCCGCTTCACGAACCAATCGCAGCGTGTCACCCGTCATCGCAAACGGTTGCCCGATGGGATAGCTGAATGCTGAGATTGTTGAATCGAGTTCTGTTTCAATGCGTTGTTTCGACCGTTCAATTTCATCCCGCTGTTGTTCGAGCGAACACAGCGACAAGACGGGATGAGTCACCGTATGACCCCCGAATTCGATGCCGCCACGGTGCATCTCGCGAACCATGTCCCACGTCATCCACGGAGCTGTGCTGGCATCCCG
>JANOKO010001327.1:0-1210 GCA_031419335.1 Planctomycetota bacterium | reverse complement strand
TGTTTCATCCCCGACAACGACTACGCCGGGTTCTTGACTCGCTATCGGGGGGAGCAGGACTTGGCCGGGGAACTGGTCGACACGAGCGGCAAAGTGCTCGGCCAGCACAGCGGGTTCCAGCAGTTCACGATTGGCCAGAGGAAGGGGCTGGGCGTGGCCTTTGGCGAGCCGAGGTTCGTGGTGCGTATCGAGCCAGACACGCACCGCGTGGTGATCGGGACCAAGGCCGATCTCGGGCGGTCGTCGCTCGATGCTGATCGCTTGAACTGGCTTGTGGAGCAGCCACCGACGGAAATCCGGTGTACCGCTCAGATTCGCTACCAGCACACGCCGGGGCCGTGCATCGTGACGGTCACGGGCGACGATCAAATCCATGTCGAGTTCGACGAACCCCAGATGGGCGTCGCACCGGGACAGGCTCTCGTAATGTATGACGGGGAACGCGTGATCGGCGGCGGTTGGATTCGGTAAAGGCTTCTCATGTGGAATGCCATCAAGAGTCAATTCTGGCCCGCTTGGCACCGTCAGATTGCAGCTGCACTACTCCTGGCCATGATCTGGACGGAGTTCACTGGCGAATATTCCCAAGGAACAAACGAGTCGAGTTGGTCCAATTGGTTCGAGTATCCCGCCGTTTTCTGGACCTATTCGTTCGTGTGGTTCGTATTGTTCGTTATGGAGCAGTGGGATCCCGGTCCGTTCACCCGAGTCCGGTTCTGCTATCTGCTCTTGTTTCTGGGGCTGTTTGCGTACGGGATCATTCGCCCACTCGACGAACTTTTCGAAGGCTTCGGCGTTCCATGACCGGACACCACTGAAACTCGTCCTGTGACAAGAGTCGGTTCAGGGATTTAGCACTCCCGCAAAGATCGCAAAACGGCAATAGCGCCAGAGCAATCGCATAAAAGAGCAAGACGGAGTAGAGTGTGAAGACCCAGTCCCAAATCGTCGTATTTTCTCGCACGGACAGGCGGACCCATTGCGGCACGGTGATGAGGATCGAGCAGCACAGAATCAGCAGTGCTCGACGCCAGAGCCGGCGCGATGTGCCGGCCACTTCACCGCGAAGGAATTTTGGCAAGAACACGAAGCCAACCGTGATGCCGAAGACCGTCACGAACATCGGCGTCGCCGAGCGACCGAACAAGAGGACGGGATCGTGAAACGGCTTCAGACTTGGCAGTTGGGCAAATACGCCCTGGGCGAAATG
>JANOKO010001326.1:0-2485 GCA_031419335.1 Planctomycetota bacterium | reverse complement strand
CCCCCCCCCCCCCGCCTTGCCCCCCCCACCCCGCCCCTCCCCCCACTGCTTTGCCATCACAGATTGTCGCGTCGCCCGGGGGGAGTGGGGCCTGAGCGCCACAGGCTGCCTCCTTTTCTGATGCACACACCATGGCCAATGCTTTGTGGAAGCTGGGTAAACTGTTGGGTGTCCCCGAGTCTGCACGGCCCACTGGAAATCCTTGCAGTCACGGTGAGCCTCACGGAAACGGAGTTGCCCATCTTAAAAAAGGCGATGGCCCTCACCGGGGCCGCTCCGCCAAATGACCACTGTGATCGGGAGTTGCTCTACGCGTAAGTCTGCGGTTGCTTGGGCGGCTGGGTGGCTTGGCCAGCTGGAGGGCGGTCGTGGGTGGCGGGGTCAGGAGGCTTTGCGGATGGCCCCGACCCGGTCTACGCCCTGAAGGGGCAACCACAAATCAGACCAGGGCAAAGCGGCACGACGCCAGTCGTCCCGCGCCGCCCTGGGTCGCGAACAGACTACGCACCCCAGGCCCTGAAGGGGCGCAACCGCGAGTCGCCCGAGATTGTGCCGCCCCTTCAGGGCTTGAACCGTGACGGGGTCTTCTACCCAGGGCGGCGTTCCACGACATTCGTCGTGTCACTCTGCCCTGGGCTGGTATGTGGCTGCCCCTGCGGGGCGAAGAGTCCGTTTGATGACGATCACTGGAGAATCAGCCTCATTCGAGCGGTCAACGGCTGGGATTCTCCGGGCCTGCGTTGTGCATCTGTGCCTCGCTCCCGGCTGTCGACGATTGGGACGCATACACGTTGCTGTGAGACTCACCTCGCCTCAGTCCTCATCGCCCCTCCGTTTTGGTACGCTGACGGGTCGACGGAGTCCGATGCGTCAGCAACGGCTCGTAGAACGGAATTCATTCCGTTCCTGCGGATAGAGCATTCCATGATTGCTTTTGCGCCGAGAAGTAGAACGGACCCCCAGGTCCGTTCCGCCCGGACCTAGGGGTCCAGGCTACTTGGGCGCACGCCGAATCGTGGAATGCTCTAGTGAACCCCAATGACGTGTCCGGCCACACGCCAGTCCAGTGGCGGGAGTCGGCTCAGAACGGAATGAATTCCGTTCGACGACCTCACACATGACATCTCTCGGAGTGCCCCTTGATGCGCCCTCGTTCTGCCCTTGGTTCCTGGCTGCTCTTCGGCTGGCTGAGCGTCTCGACTCTCTGCGCCCAAGACCTCCGCGTCCTCCCCGGTGAGTGTACCCTCACTGGTCCCGAGGCCCGCCAGCGTCTGGTCCTCCAACGGGCTCAGGGCGACACGCTCACCTCGCAGGTCGCCACGGGCGTCACCTTCACTAGCGACCACCCCGAAATCGCCCAGGTCTCCGACACCGGCGAGGTCCAGCCGGTCGCCGATGGCACCGCGACGATCACCGCCAAGGTCGGCGATCAGTCCTCCACCACCAAGGTCACTGTCGCTGGCTCCGCCCAGCCGCATGCCTGGAACTTCCGCAACGATGTGCTGCCAGTGCTGGCCAAAGCAGGCTGTAACACCGGGGCGTGTCACGGGGCACTGGCGGGCAAGGGGGGCTTCCGGCTCTCACTCAACGGCTACAACCCGCTGGCCGATCACTTCAACATCGTCAAGCAGGATCGCGGTCGACGCATCGAACTCGGGGCCATTGGGCGCAGCTTGTTCCTCGCCAAGCCAACCGGGGCGATGGCTCACAAGGGGGGACAGCGGTTCGAGACCGATTCGCCGGAGTACCGCATCCTCTCCGGATGGATTGCCCAGGGAGCTGCGCCGCCGCAGAACACCGACCCCGTCGTCGACCACCTCGAAATCCTCCCCGGTCGCAGCCGCCTCGCCAAGGACGAACAAGTCCAGATGATCGTCCGCGCCCACTTCACTGATGGGCACACCGGCGACGTGACGCGCTGGGTCAAGTGGACCAGCTCGAATGAGGCCGTCGCCCGCATCGACGGCACCGGCATTGTGACCGTCGTCGGCCCCGGCGAGGGAGCGATCTCTGCGTGGTACTCCAGCCAGATCGCCATCGCTCGCATCACCTCGCCGTACCCCAACACCATCGACCCTGCGGTCTTCACCGCCCTCAAGCCCCGCAACTTCATCGACGAGCAAGTCAACCGCCAGTTGCAGGCCCTCAACCTGCCACCGTCGGCTGTCTGCACCGATTCCGAGTTCGTGCGTCGGGCGTACCTCGACACCATCGGCACGCTCCCCACCGCCGATGAGGTGCGGGCCTTCCTCGTCGACACCGCCGCCGACAAGCGCGAGAAGCTCGTCGACAAGCTGTTGGCTCGGCCCGAGTTCGTCGACTACTGGACCTACCGCTGGTCGGACGTGCTGATGATTAACGGCAATCTGCTGCGGCCCGAGGCGGTGAAGTCGTACTACACGTGGCTCAAGGGGCACGTCGCCGCGAACACCCCCTGGGATCAGATCGTCCGCGAAGTCCTGACCGCCACCGGCGGCAGCTTCGA
>JANOKO010001325.1:0-1395 GCA_031419335.1 Planctomycetota bacterium | reverse complement strand
CCATCACCTGCCGAAGGAGTTCCCGTGTGGAGAGTTCCCTCCGAGATAACCTCTTGTACCGTTGGCACACCGGTAGCCCAAAGCGGCAACCGGTGCCACCCTGCGTGGGCATTCAAGGACAGATGCAATCGTCAGTGATGAGGCGATCGGGGTGCTTGTAGTTCGACGGGATGCCGGGGGACGTGACTGGTTCGCCCCGGAAGATGCGGTCAGCGACGGCGTGGTTGAGGTCGAGCAGTTGGACCAAGAGGTCTTTCTTAGGACTAAAGCCGTAGGCATCCAAAACAGCGCCATCGAGGTCAGCGTGGGCCACTTTCAGGGGGTTCGCACCGGGGAGTTCGAGCGTTTTGTAGACGGCGCGGAGACCTCCAGTCATTCTGGTGAGGGCCTCGGTCCGCACCCGCCGCACCTCTCGCCCCGCTTTCGCCACAAAGTCGATCTGTTTTACGGTCGGCTTCTGTGGCCACGGGAACGTGTCGAAGACGGATGGCGGGGTGTAGCGATAGTCTGATTTGAGCTTTGAACATTTCGTGATGAACCAAAGCCAGTGAGCTGCGGATTGCAGGAGGCCAAAGCTGTAGTCGTCGTCGAACGCGAACCCTTGCAATGCGTCTCCAGGGCGAATTCGACTCGATACGAACACGAATATCGGACGCTTCGTGACGCGTGAGCAGACCAGAAAACGGGGCAATTGCGAGACCGCCTCAATCATCTCGCGCCGCGACCGCCAGTGCCACCACCAATGCTGGATGTGATCCTTGTGGGCGTGTTCGTCGACGTGTTCATCCGCTGCGCGATCCTGCAAATCGGACAGAACATTCTGCTCGAGATGCGAGAATGCAGCATTGTATTGCTGAGCGTCGAGTATCGACATTTGATCGAAGTCGATCACAAATCGCAGGGGCGTGCCGTCCCCGGTCAGCAACTCGCGACCGACCAGATAAGGAAAGATGACATCGCGCGAGCGGGTATCTTTGCGGATGAGTTCGTCCCGCTGAGTTTTCGACAGTACGAATCCGCTGTGTCCCGGCGTGACTCCCTGGCACACAGCACCAGCACGACCATTGTCCCGAAGTGACTGCGCTCCGCTCACATCCGTTTGATCCGACAGCGTGGAGTTGAGCTGGCTGCACTCCCGACAATCGAGTTCATACTCTTTCGCTGCTGGTCCCGTCCCTCGGACTCGCTTCGCTTTCTTTCTCCCTGGTTTCTCTTCGACCTTGAACCACAGCCGCCGCTGGCTGGGCACCACGTTTTCGTCTTGCGACTTGATCCAGTTGGCGATCGACACATGCACGTTCGCCTCGCCGGACCAGGGCTGGTTGTCGACAGCCTCAATGATGGTGCCAGTGGAGACGATGTGGTCGAGGCCGCCGACTCGCGATTGGTTGTTGC
>JANOKO010001324.1:0-3640 GCA_031419335.1 Planctomycetota bacterium | reverse complement strand
CGAGATGCTTGTCACGGGCGCAGGGGCCTCGAGCCCTGAGACGGGAGCCGAGTCGGGCAGGACATCCTGGCCGGAGGCCGCATGCGTCAGGCAGGCGACTGCGATCAGGATCAGCAAGGAGAGATGTTTCACAGTGTGGCTCCGGCCAAAAAATGCAAACACGAAAGCGGGGACCGTCTTCGCAGAACAGTCGTCCATCTGCACAGCAGCATAACGCAGCTGGCCTACGGACGGATCAAAAGTTTCTCGACCGTCAGAGAAAAAAACGGACTCAGACTCCGCGAAGAACTTGAGACATCGGCAGAACAGCAAGACCTGGTCGTCAGCTAGACAGGCATGCTGACAGGAAGACTGTTACGACCGGGGTGAGCCTCAACGTGCGCTAGTCACTTCATCACAAACGAGGCGACCAAAAAACAGAAGCCACTCGCCCCGTGCGAAATCTTTCCGCACGACGGGGCGAATGGCTTGAGCCTTGGGGGAAGGATTTCCCAAGTCACGACTGTTCGGCAAAGCGTCTTGCCGCCTGTCCGCAAGCCCGGTAGCCGGCGGATGTCGGTGCGAAACAGCGAAGCTGTTTCAATCAGGTTGGAAGCTGAGAACTTGTGTTTGGGTGAGGAGTTTGGGTCCGTTGGGACGCATGCACTTCAGCATTCATCCGTGAATAGACCCCCTCCTCAATGAGGTGGGACGTGAGTCGCAACACTTTTGCAACGCAATACTTGCGTTGATCCTTCTCAAAACAAATCGTTTTGCGAAGAACTCTCCAGCACTGGTCCCCACGAGGGCAAACAATATCAACGCTTTCAGGCGGGTCAAGCGCGATCCGAGCACTCGGAGGGGGTTTGAGGGGTGCTGATCGACGCAGGTCGCGTCCGCCCTTCGGATTGGGAATTTCAACAATCTTTTGGCGTACATATTTCAGACATTCGATTCTGACCCTGAGTGAAGACATTCTGTGAACAGGGACTCATATTCCGTAGCAATCGAGGTCCACGTATGACTTTTCAATACAGCATCTTGCGCCTCCATTGGGGCAGTACCCAATATCTGGTGTCGTACCTGCTCTACTGCCAAACGCAGGGCCAATCCATCCCCAGGTGCCACGACAATCCCGGACTCGTCCGGCAGCAGTTCTCGCACTCCTTCCACATCCGTGGCGATGCATGGGAGACCGGCTGCCAGAGCCTCGAGCAGGGCATTGGGCATCCCCTCCCAGCGCGAAGGCAGGGCAAATGCCTGGCAGCTCTTGAGGATGCCCGCGACATCTTCCTGGAAGCCAGAAAAGTGGACCTGCCCGCTGACATCGAGCGTATCCGCCAACCAAACGAGACTCTCTCGCTCTGGGCCCTCTCCGACAATCAAGAGGTGCATTCGGGAATCCGCGATCAACAGCGGAGCCACCGCTCCCAACAATTCGTCATGTCCTTTCTGAACCGACAGCCGTCCCACAGTGACAAGCGTCCAGGCGTCAGCTGGAATGCCGAACCGGCACAAATCGACCGGAGTGGCACTGGCGAATCGCTCGGCATCGACCCCATTCGGGATGACGCGAAGTTTTCCCTCGCGCAGCCCTCCGTGCGAAACCGCGAACCTTTTCACTCCTTCACTGACGCATACATTCAACGTGACCAGTTGATTGGTCCAGCGATCCAGCCAGAGATGCCAGCGTTTCCCCCGCTCCGCCACACGCAATCCCGACAAGACCACTGAAACCCCCGCCCACCATCCCGCGAGTCGTCCGAGGATGTTGGCGTGAAACAGAAACGTCTGGATCAACGCGGGACGGAACTCGCGCAACTGCTGAGCCAATCGAAAGAGTACGCCAACCTGGTATACGTGGCGAACCCCGAAGCAAATGGTGACAATTCCTCGCTCCTGAAGCTTCCGGGACAACTCGGTCTCGGGGCCGAGGCAGTACACCCGCACCTCCCAGTTCGCGGGGGCCAGCCGTGTCACGATCTCGAAGAGAGCCTGTTCGGCTCCTCCCGGATCGAGTTCAGTAATGCAAAATGCGACGCGAACTGGCACGTCCGGGCCTCATGAGTCTCGGTTCTGCGATGGCTTTGGAGTCTATCCTATCAAAGTGGGAGAACGCCGGAAGTGAGTCAGATGTGTGCATCAAGAAAGTCGGTCGAAGAAGAAGTTCACCACGGAGGCACGGAGAAAACTAGATGATCGGAGTGGCTGGTGGTGCCCGGAACAACAACAGGAATCACACGACTTTGGCCGGGCTGTATCCTGTCGATCCATGACATTTGTCCTCCTCGTTCTCAAAAGCAGACCGGAGAGACCCCCCCAGCCACATGCTTCTCCGTGCCTCCGTGACTCTATGGTGAATTCCTGCCTACTTTTCTGATGCATACACATCTGTGAGGCAGGAGGGGTGAGAAAACCCAACCAGTGACTTGCGGACCGTCCTCGATTCGCTCTCTCTCGGCTCTCGACTCCCAATTGACCCCCACCGCAGGCAGTCGTACACTGGATTTACAGGGTATTCTGACCAGGTGATTGACCTCCCCATTCTGAACACTAGGAGATCCGAGATGGTTCGCATCGCACGACGGCAGGCGTTATTCCTGGGAGCTCTCGGGGGCTTGAGTCTGCTCGCCACTCGAGTGTCAGCGGAAACCAAGCTGATGGCCGAAACCATCATGGCACCCGACATGTTCCCGACACGATTCTCGTACTACCCCGCGCTCGCCGACAAAAACCCGGACGGGCTGTCCGAAGCCCCCGTTGTCATTCTGCTCCATGGGGACAAAGGCAGCCGACTCAACTGGGACAATCTGTCGTCACCCGCAGGCAAACCTCCCTTTCCCGCAGTGCTGCAGGAACAAGGCTTCGCAGTCGTGACAGTCGACCTGCGCAAACATGGTCAGAGCGTGGTGGAAGGACGAGAAGATCCGTTGCAATCCGAAGATTACGGGAAGATGGCGGGGCTGGATCTGAAGTTGGTCAAAGACTACCTGCAAATCGAGCATCAAGCCAAAAAACTCAACATGGGCAAGCTGGCCATCGTCGGAGCCGGGTTCAGTGCTCCAGTGGCCACGGCGTTCGCGGAGTTCGACTGGCTGCAACCCCCACACGACGACGCCACGATCCCCGCCAAACGTACACCACGTGGTCACGATGTTAAAGCGGTCGTTCTGCTCTCACCCGATGCAGCAGCTGGGAGATTGCAGACCAATAAGTCCCTCGTGTTTCTCAACAAGCAAAACTTGGCGTTCTTGTTCATTGTTGGAAAGCAGGATGCAGCCGACAAAGGGTCTGCTAAGAACTGCTATAAGGCTTGTGGAGGCGGGACGAAGAAGGCGGAGAAGCGTGTCTATCTCTTAGAACCTGATATGAAGGACCGCGGCACGGACTTGTTTGGAAAAGCCCCACAGCTTGTGGAAGTTCCGGTCCTCACGTTCTTGGATGAACACCTTAAGAAACTCACCACTGTCCCCTGGGTCGATCGCCGCAGCCGCCTGGAGCGGTAATGGGACACGACGCTCCGCGACGTGGGATAGGCTTGCAGCCTGTCGTCTTTCGAGAACCATGACAGGCTGGAAGCCTATCCCACGATGAGCGAAACAATACCCGACCACGAAGTGGCACAACTCCGCGCTGACATCGAGCGGCACAATCGCCTCTA
>JANOKO010001323.1:0-5314 GCA_031419335.1 Planctomycetota bacterium | reverse complement strand
CCCCGGACATGCAGCGGGAGGTCGTCGACACGATCACCCAGCTCAACCGCCAGCTCGACCAGTCGATCGACGATCCCGAGATCGCGACCCGCATCAACCAGTACGAGATGGCCTTCCGCATGCAGACCAGCGTGCCGGAGTTGATGGACTTCTCCAACGAGCCGAAGCATGTGCTGGAGCAGTATGCCTGCCAGCAGGGAGACGGGTCGTTCGGGTCGAACTGCCTGCTGGCCCGGCGGCTGGCCGAACGCGGGGTGCGGTTCATCCAATTGTATCACCGAGACTGGGACCATCACGGCGGTGTCAAAGGCGGGATCGAGGTGATCTCGAAGGAGGTTGATCAACCGGCCGCTGCGCTGATCGCGGACCTCAAGCAACGCGGGATGCTGGACGAGACGCTGGTGATCTGGGGCGGCGAATTTGGTCGCACGCCGATGGCTCAAGGGAATGGTCGCGACCACCACATCAAGGGGTTCTCGATCTGGATGGCAGGCGGCGGCATCAAGGGCGGCACCTCGTACGGGGCGACCGACGAACTGGGATACAATGCCGTCGAGAACGTCGTCGAGGTGCATGACCTGCACGCGACGATCCTGCACCAGTTGGGGGTCGACCACAAGAAACTGACCTACCGCTTCCAGGGACGGGATTATCGGCTGACCGATGTGAAGGGCGAGGTTCTGACGCCGATTCTGGCGTAACAGCCCTCCTCACCACCTTTCACGGAGATCACACCCTTCCCACCACGTGCAGGATGCGTCACGTATTTTGATCCCCGTTTGAGGCAACCGGATCGAGTCGCGGGGCTTTGGCTTGCCTCAGCCCGCAATCAAGTTAGCATGCTACTGTCATTCGTCGCGGCCATCTCAATGCTTCCGTGGAAAGGGGTTGCTCATGACCCGAATCGGCGTCATCACTCGCACAGCATTCCGCTTTGTTCTGGCGGGTGCGGCTTTCGTTCTGGGGGCGGACATCCGGGCTGAGGAAGTCCTGCTACCCCATGACACACTCACTATGGGATTGCCCGGTGCCGGTGCCGTATCGACGGGAGAAATCGAGACGTGGCTAGCCAATGCTCAGAACCATGAGAAGCTGACAGTCGTACTTCCCGCGGGTCTCTCCCTCGGTCAGTCGCAGATTGTGGGACTCGACAAGAATCCACTGACTCGGGCCAAGATTGAACTCGGGCGGCAGTTGTATTTTGACACCCGGCTCTCGTCGGACAACACTGTGAGCTGTGCTAGTTGCCACCACCCCGAGGAGGGGTTTGCTAAGCATACGAAGACGGGCGTCGGGATTCGGAAGCAGATGGGGGGCCGCAATTCGCCGATCAGCTACAACCGGATTCTGTCGTCCCTGCAATTCTGGGACGGACGGGCGGAGTCGCTGGAGGCCCAGGCCGTCGGGCCGATTCAGAACCCGATCGAGATGGGGAACACGCACGAGGCTTGCGTGACGTGCCTTCAGGGAATCCCCGGTTATACGAAACAGTTCAAGGCCATCTTCGGGGCCGACACGATCCAGATCGAGCATGTCGGACAGGCCATCGCCAGCTTCGAGCGCGTCCTCGTGACTGGTACTTCGCCGTTCGATTACGCCGAAGGGTACAAAGCTTTCGCGAAACTCAGCCCAGAGGACCTCGACGACCTCAAGACGGATGACGCCGCCGCGTATGCCAAATACGAAGTCGCAGCCGCCGCTGCGAAGGCTCACCCGATGAGCGACTCCGCCACGCGCGGCCGCGAGCTGTTCTTCAGCGAACGAGTCAATTGCTCGGCCTGTCATGTGGGGGCGAACCTCGCCGACGAAAAGTACCACAACCTCGGGATCGGAATGGATGCCAAGGATCCGGACCTGGGCCGGTTCGTGGTGACCAAAGTCGAAGCAGACAAGGGAGCGTTCAAGACGCCGACGATACGCAACGTCGAACACTCCGCCCCGTATATGCACGACGGTAGCTTGGCCACGCTGCTGGATGCCGTCGAGCACTACAACAAGGGCGGTACGCCCAATACGTGGCTGAGCGAGAAGGTCAAACCGCTGAAGCTGACCGATGTGGAGAAGCAGGATCTGGTCGAGTTTATGAAGGCTTGTACCGGAGCTTTTCCGAAAGTCGAGCCGGGGCGCTTACCTGCGGACCGTTAAATCCATCACTGTCTTGATTCAGAAGCTGTCTGTTGCACCCACGGCACTGGCGTGGGGTGAACCTCCCATGCGAACCGGCGATGGGCTTGGCGTGTCGGGAACCGCATGACTTCCACACCTGTGTCTCACCGCGCGGTGCCACCGACCGTGACTGCCGCTTCCTTGTGGACTGTCGCGTGGCCGATCATGGTCTCCCGCATGAGCCAGGCGGTCGTGGGTCTGTGTGATACCTATATGGTGGCCCAGCTGGGGACGGGCGCGATCGCAGCGACCGCCACGGGATCGATGAACTCGTTTGCCATTGTCATCTTTCCGATGGCGATGATCTTTCTGGTCTCGAGTTTTTCGTCTCAGTTGTATGGACAAGGTGACCCCGCGGGGGCCCGGCGTTATGGCTGGTACGGGTTGTTTCTGGCGCTCCTGTCCCAAGGGGTCTGTGTGCTGGCCACATGGGCGGTGCCATCGGTCCTCGGGCAGATCACCTATGCCCCCGAAGTGCGGCAGATGATGAGTGACTACATGGTGATCCGGCTTTGGAGTAGCGGAGCCGCAGTGGGGATCGAAGCACTCGCGAACTACTTTGGCGGTTTAGGTCAGACCCGTCCGGGAATGTTGGCCAACATGGGATTGATGGTCGCGAACGTGATCGGGAACTGGCTGTTGATCGGGGGCCATGGGGGGTGTCCGGCGATGGGAGTGAAAGGAGCCGCACTGGCCAGTACGCTCTCGACCTGGCTGGCTCTGGCCGGACTCATGTCGTACTTCCTTTGGACAGGCAAGGGGTTGCCTCGGACGCGGTGGAAGTGGTCAGAGTTTGGCCGACTCGTGCGGTTCGGATTCC
This sequence comes from Planctomycetota bacterium, assembly GCA_031419335.1. Taxonomy (GTDB): domain Bacteria; phylum Planctomycetota; class Planctomycetia; order Planctomycetales; family Planctomycetaceae; genus TH-plancto1. The sequence goes on along the minus strand of JANOKO010001323.1, from coordinate 2,328 downwards.
CAGCGGGATGTAACTGGTTTCTCGAGATCTTCGCGTTTATCTTCTACACGAACGCTGTAGTCACACACCTGGGCACCCCGGCTTTGGCTGCCATGAACGTGGTTTTTACATTGAACTCGGTCTCGTTCATGCCCGCGTTCGGTCTGGCGAGTGGTGGAGCGATTCTGGTGGGGCAAGCGATTGGGGCTGGAGTGAAAAATCTGGTGCCTCGCATCGTGGCGTTAACAGCAGCAGCAACCCTGATCTGGCAAGGAGCCACTGGTGTAGCCTACCTGCTGATTCCGAAGCTATTAATAACGGGTTTCGCCGAAGGCGAGGGGTCTGCCGAAATGCTCGATGTGGGCGTCCGGATGCTGATGGTCTCAGCCGCCTGGCAACTCTTTGATGCTGTGGCCACAACTTTGGCCGAGGCCTTGCGGGCTGCGGGAGACACGACTTTTCCACTGCTGGCTCGGTTGGTGATCGCGTGGATGATCTTCGTGCCCGGATCGCTGATCAGCGTCAAGTTCTACGGCTGGGGAGACGCCTCAGCGACCTGCTGGATCGTGGCGTATTTGGGGCTGCTGGCAGCCGCACTGTTGTGGAGATTCCGATCTGGAGCTTGGAAGCATGTCCAATTGCTGGAGTCTGAGCCGTTGGGTGAAGCACCGATGGTCAGGCACAGTGTACGCGAGGACTAGCCAGCGCTCACCTAGCGAGCTTGATGTGAGACACCATTCGTCTGCACATGTGTCTCCGTATGCAGTTTCTTGGCCGAGGCGAGTTTCTGGTACATCGGTGCAGGCTGCATGAATCCTTCGAACCGCCCGAGGAGATCGGCATCCGGGCTGAGGATGATCGTGCAAGGGAGTGACTTCACTTCGAGAATCTGGGCGACCTGTTCTTGCTCATCCACGTCAATGTGAACCGAGACAAACGTGGTGTTGATGTACTTCGCCAACTGGACATTGGAGAGCGTTGTCTTCTCCAACTTCTTGCAGAAACCACACCACTCTGCCCCGAAGACCAGCATCATCGGTTTGTTCTGATGGAGGGCGGCTTGGTGTGCTGCTTTCAAACTGGACTGCCACGCGATGGTTTGATTCTCTGGGCCACCAGCCAGAGAGAAGCTGGCGGTACTGAGGCACAGCCCAAAGGCTCCCAGCATGGCACTGCGGCGGGTCACGTGATTCATCGATTTACCTTCCGGTCGCCTCGGACACAATCGCTGTGCGAGCCCGCTCAGCATGTGGAATACCAGATCAATCGGCACAATCGGTAGATCAGGTTTGCTCGATTTCTTGACTCGAACGAGTCTTCCTAGACTTCCTGGTTCCTCATCAATGGGTTGCAAGAAACGCCAAGCGCTAGACCGAACACCGCAACGCAAGCTGTGCATCAAATCAGCGGATACTCATGTGGGTGAGTATTGTGAGAAAAAACGATCGACATGGCCACAATGAGTATTTTGTGTGGCCTTGGCAGGGTATAGTCACGTTCTTCCCGGAGCGGGCAGTTCAGGGATCAAATGCATGACAGTCATGACAACAGCAATGCTGTTTGGTGTGCAGGGAAGCGTTGGTGTCGGATTGGATCACGAAGACCCCGAACTCGATTCCTCTGCAAAACCGATGCAGGGGGATCTCGCGTCACCGGCAGATTCTGCCAGTATCATCCAGGCATCCTGGGACCAGCCCACTCTTCGTTTAGCGGTCGAGGTTCCTCAGCCCTTGGTGTCCGTGCAGCCAAAGCAAGCCACCTGGGACGCAGCACCCTCCCCCGTTGTGGTGATTTCCTGTTTGGTGGGATTGGCGGTTTTTTCCCTGATTCTGGGCTTCGTGACGCTACCGTTTGAGTGGTTTCATCGCAATAGCGTGAATTGGCGTAGCCGAGCGTAGTTGGATTCGCAGAGCGTTCGGAGTACATCCTGATGCGAACGGCAAGAGATCGCCTACCCGTAGCACGGGCTCCCAGGTCCGTTTCGCCCGGACCTCGGGGGGCCAGACGACGAGACGTTTCCACAGGTTCGCTCGCCTTATTGGACAACCTGCTCGCGTGGTCGCCTGCCTGGGGTCTCCATGGGTTCGCCCCAGAACTTCAGGCGGGAGCCGGGCGGCACCAGCCCCTGATCAGCGGCCAATTCGCGAAACAATTGCAACCCTTGTCGCTCGGCAGTGCCAAGGTGGAAGTGCAGGTTATGCGAGAGGTAGCGACAGGCGATTTCAGCACTGAGATTCAGTGGACCACACTCACGCCGAGCAATCTCAGGAATCGACCGCAGGCCGAAATCCCGTGCAGCAGACAGGGCTTCGCTCACCCCCCGTAAGTCCGTGTCGCGACGGGCCACCC
>JANOKO010001322.1:0-2121 GCA_031419335.1 Planctomycetota bacterium | reverse complement strand
GAACGATAATGCAGTCAACATTGATTATCTCGTTGTCGCTGTTGTTTCAATTGGCCCCGAAGGGCCGGTCGGCGGAACCGCTCATCTGTTCACCTCTAATTGGACAGTCTTCGCAACTCCTGCTTGTGAAATGGGTTCTGGTGAAATCGTTTGACTCCTTCAGAGCTGCAAGTCCGCACACTCAGAGGTCCGGCGTGGTGCGGGTCACCACGGGGCCACCGAGGGGCGTTTCACAGGCGTTGCTTCGGACTGTCCCTGCTTCCTCGCCACTGGGGTTCAGCGATTCGTGACACAGTCGGTTCTGCGGAAGAACTCGGCAGGCTGACGCCGTGCCGCTCTCCACGAAGCGACTGCTCGCTGCTCCGGAGGACGGCCCTGCGGGCTCGATCGCTCCGGCCAAGCGGTCGTCGCACTCGGCGAGGCCAGACGGCACCGAATTTGGGATTGGGCACCGTCTGGGGGGCTGACCAGCAGCCAGGCGTGTGTGTCACGGCCAGCTGTTGTTGGGTGTCAACCCGCGTATCCCGAGTGCGGTTCGACCGCGAGAGAGGTGAGTGGTGAGAGTGGACCGACGAGTGGAGTGCTCCTCGGGGATCTCTCGTGCGGGACATGGGGACCATGACCCGCGACCGTCGACCTGGCGGTAAAGCAGACAGGAATGTCTGCCCCACTGGGCCAGGGCGAGTGGCTCACCGGCGACTCGACAGACTTGCGTCTGCCGCTCGCTGAATACAAGAACGTAATCCGACCGCTGCGGATCACGGGGATTGGGGGCGGATTGTGAAAGAGCGGATGGGGGGAGGAGGAAGTCGTCTGTTGGGCGAAAACCCTCACCCCCGGCCCCTCTCCCAGAGGGAGAGGGGAGGAAGAAGGAGAAGGCGGACGTTACTGAGAGGATTCTCCCGAGTGAGGGTATTGATGGCAAGGCTCTCCACAAGCAATTGAGGTCGCATTGGTACTATGGGGTGTCTCAGAGGATATGTTTTCCCAACGGTCGAATGGTCGCTTCAATGGAGAGGAGGCAGCACAGGAAGAAGCGGGTCGCCTGCGAGAAGGTCAGGCAAGGGATGCTGAGTTCCCGGCTTCTCATTCTGAACGAACCACTTGAAGTTCTCGCCAGAACCAAGCTGTTGTTCGCTGGTACGGGGGTAATGGATCGGGATGGGACCAAACCCACGTGCTGCGGCTTGGAATTCATCCAAGATGGAACTATTCGCGGAGGACATCACGGCTTCAAACTCTTTTATGAGAGGGGGGAGGTCAACTGTCGCCGGTGGCTGCGCCCAAGATGTTAGGGACTGAATCCACGCATCACCGTCCGCAACCCATGTAGCCTCGTTATTGATCGTGGCACGCACACTTCCAAACCCAAGCGGCTTTCCCAGGCCGAGCCGCAGAAAGTGTTCTTGGGGAAGCATGAGAAGCCAGACGAGTGCCGCTAATTCGGTCCGGGACAAGTTTGTGAATTGCAGATCGAAGATGAATTCGGTTGCTGGCTTCACATACCCTTGGATTGAGCGATTCTGGATACTCTTTTCCGTGGTATAGGCGGACCGGTCGTGACTCGATACTCCTTGGGCGTGATGCGGATAGACTTTAGGACCTCGGATACGGTTGCTTCCCGTGTAACCCGACTGCTCTTTGGTCAAGCCTCCTTGTTGTGAATGCCCATCGCGGTCGCCCAGGTAGAATCTCCCCTGTTGCGGTTTGGGTTGTCCCAAAATGGCCAGAGGCTTTGAGGGATTGAATCTCTCGATCGCATCCACCGCCGAGGTCAGGCAGGTAATCGGCCCCACGCGAAGGTGAGAACGATAAGCGGACTTGGCCTCATCTGCTGACTTCTCCTGATCCTGATTGACCCACCCGAAAACACGGTCAGCAGGAGAGAGTTCGTCAAGCGAAGTCGCAGGACGGAGACTCAATCGGAGGCAATCGTAGGGGCTTTTGTCGTAGTCCTTCCGCCCTGCTCCTCGAATTGGCGGACGAAACGAGAGCTTTTTCTGGTGTACGTCTGGAAAAACACCGAGTCGTGAATTGGTGATTGCTTCAAACAGCGTAGCCGACCGGTTCACACACACCAGCATGGAGACCGGATCGAAACTGAGCGACGATACTGCCGTT
>JANOKO010001321.1:0-2109 GCA_031419335.1 Planctomycetota bacterium | reverse complement strand
TGCGATTGCAGTCACAGTTGTCGAGATTCGTCTTCCGAGTGCTGCTGTCTCCGGAAGCGGACCGCATGGTTCTGACGACGGGCCGCCAGATCGCCGTCTGTGATGTGCGAGAGGGGCGGGTTCAACCTCCCGCCATTGATCTTCAGATGCTTGACGGACACGCAGACACCACCAGTTTTGCGGACCCGATCTTGTTCTGGAATGAGACGGGAGTGTTCTTGATTGACCCGGTGACACTGAGTCAACAGAAGATTTCGGAGGACAAAGTCGCGGGTGCGCGTGTCTCGACCTCCCGTCAGAAAGCATTGACATGGACATCCGAAGGGCTCCTGGCGCTCTGGACTCTGCGTTCAAAGGGAAACTGGACAGCGATCGAGTTGCCCCTGTCGCCCGGTCAGACATTCCACCCGACATTGCCACCCGATTTCCTCGGCTCGACGGACGAGTGTCTCGTCTGGGCGTCCGAAACAAAACCGAATCACCGAGGGGACAACAGCCAAGTCGTCACAGGAAATGTGCTTGATGCCGACGGGCGATTGCTTGCCGCTCTGCATACGGGCGATGACGACGAAGAACTCAATCAAAACCAGTTCAAATTTCACAGTTGGAAAGCCATGGAAACGAAAGTCCCCACAGGCGTTTCAATCTGTCTGGTCGGCGACCATGGGTATTGTACTTGGCAGATCCCGCGCGGGATGACGGCTGCGGATCTGGTCCCCGTGGCGTTACCCACCGATCAACCTTACTTTTCGGATTATGTCAGCGGTGTGACGCTGGGGACATGCCATTCTTCAATCGCCGTGCAGGTCGAGCAGAAATTGTACGTCCGAGGTGCCGAACCCCTGCCGCAAGCGGACGGCTACCCTCCGATCATGATCCCACTCGACTTCACACTGGGCGATGTGATCTTTTCCGAGGATGGGACGAAAGTCCTGGTCTGGACCTCGCGGGAGCGAGTGACTTTCGGAACATTCGTCAGCAGCGTCGGCAACATCCCTGGAAGTGTGAGGGTCTGGGATACGACGACCGGTGTCCCGCTGACCGCTCCGGTGAAACTCAGCAAAGGGCTGCGCGGAGCGAAGTTTGTGAATCGCGACACGGGGTTCCTCGTGTGGGGGGAGGACGGGGCTGTCCAGCACTGGGAGATCACCGGGAAGCCACCCACCCCGCGTGAGTATGTCGACCGAAGGTCAACGACTGATCTCAGTCAGCTCACGGATCAAGAGTGGGAGAAATATAATCGAGAGCAAGAACGGCTCGGCCATGACATGCGAGTACAAGCCATCGATCCGCTGCGTGTGACCGGGTTGACTCCCCAGGGAGCCGGAAAGACGTTCCTCGAGTGGGGAGGCCACAGCGGCGGGCCTGGTCAAATCCCCGGCGGTTATGCCTGCCTCGGAGAGAGTTCCACGCGACAGTTGGTGACACCGCTTCTCCGCCACCAACACTATGTCTCGACAGCGGTTTGCAATGCCGATCAGTCGAGAATCCTCACCGCCACATCCCTGGGGCCCCAAGAGAGCGGACGTTGGACCACCGCTCACTTGTGGGACACAGCCCTCGCGACCGAGTTGATCGAACCACTCTCGATTCCATTCGGCAAATCTGCGGAAGCCTGGTTCGAACCCGGCGAAACCTCCGTCCACCTGCAAGCCACAGAGGGCACCCATCCGCGCGCGATGGTTGTCGACCTGTCCCCTGACCCGACCCTCGATGCTCGCGACCCCCGACTCGACATCGTGATTCGGACCGGCACACGACTCAATCGTTATGGCGAGTTGCATCACCTGCCCCGCGAGGCATGGGCCCAGCTGCGCGACAGCCAAGACACCCGCCCGACCTATGACGAGTGGTACAAACAGATGGAGTCTGCGGCGACTAATGCCCAGGAGAAGCCGGAGCCAGTCTCGCCCTGACGCCAGATCGAGATCCGCTTCAGCGATCTGCGGGAGCCATTAGCCATCAGCTTTCAGCCAGAGGGAGACAAACAAGCGTGAAACTGGACTTCCCCACGAATCGTGGGGAAGTCCACGCCGCGTGACTGATCACGCCGCTGGGGTGTGAATGGATACCATTGCCGGACGGCCTTAAACATTTCTATGATACGCT
>JANOKO010001320.1:0-1610 GCA_031419335.1 Planctomycetota bacterium | reverse complement strand
AACTTCGCGTTCCATGCCTGGGTCCGCGATAGCCTCCTCGCGAACAAGCCTTACGACCAACTCGTCCGCGAACTCCTCGCAGCCACCGGCACCGTGATCGGCAACCCGCCGGTCGCGTGGTACAAGCGGGTCAAGGAGCCGAAGCAGCAGTTGGAAGACGTGGCCCAACTCTTTCTCGGCGTACGAATGCAGTGTGCCCAGTGTCACCACCACCCGTTCGAGCGCTGGAGCCAAGACGATTACTACTCGCTCTCCGCCTTCTTCAGCCAGGTGGGCCGCAAGCCCTCGGCCACTCGCGGGGAAGACCTGATCTTTCACAAACGCGGGATCGCCACCGCGAGCAACATCAAGACCGGCCTGCCGCTCAAACCCGCCGCGCTCGGCGATGCCATCCCCGCGATCACTGCCGACGAAGACCCGCGACTGAAACTAGCCGATTGGATGAGCGGACCCCAGAACCCGTTCTTCGCGAAGGCCCTCGTCAATCGCTACTGGAAGCACTTCTTCCAGCGTGGTCTGATCGAGCCCGAAGATGACATCCGCGACACCAACCCGCCGACCAATCCGGAGTTGCTGGCGGCCTTGGAGAAGCATTTCATCGAGAGCCGGTTTGACCTGAAGGAACTGGTGCGCGTCATCACGCGGTCGAATGCGTATCAACTCAGTGCCACACCGAACGAGCACAACCTCGCGGACCGGCAGAACTACTCGCGCTACTACCCGCGAAGGCTCCAGGCGGAAGTCCTCCTCGACGCCATCGATCATCTCTCGGGAACGCAGACCGACTTCGCCAACCTCCCCGCCGGGACACGAGCTGTGGCCTTGCCCGACAATAGCTACAACCGCTCATCGCAGTTCTTGCGGGTCTTCGGTCGACCCGAGGCGGAGAGCGTGTGCGAATGCGAGCGGGTGCAATCATCGAGCCTGGCGCAGAGTCTGCACCTGATCAACTCGGGTGAGTTGCGGTCGAAGCTGGCCAGCCCGACCGGACGCGCTGAGCGACTCGCCAAGGAGGAGAAGCCCGCCGACGTGAAGGTCCGCGAGCTGTATCTGGTGGCGTTCTCTCGCGAGCCGCGGTCGGACGAACTGAAGTACGCGCTGGACTACCTCGCCGAACCGCGACTCAACGCCGAGGGGCAGCCGATCGACACCCAGCAGGCGGCCCGCGAGAATTTCCAGGATCTGATCTGGGCGCTGGTGAATACGAAGGAGTTCCTGTTCAACCATTGAACTGTCCTCCGTTGGCGGACGTTACGAGGTCGGTGGCGTTACAATAAACGAAGTCCCCCACTTGTCAGGAGTTAGTCATGATCCATCGCGTCTTCTCGGCGGAAGTACAGAATGGGCAACTGCGTTTCGACGAATCACTGGCCGACCTCGAAGGACATCGGGTGCGGGTCGTTTTGGATGACGATCAGGCCACGAACAGCTCACTCCAGTGGCTCAGGCCACAACCTGAACTCGTGTCCGAGACGGAGCTTGAGCTTGAGTCGGAAATGCTGTTTGCTCCACCGTTTCATCGGGAAATCGTGACCGCCGAGGTCCGAGACGGGGGATGGATGACTCCGTGCCTGATCTTTGACGAGGAGGCTCACGATGAGTGACCTCTA
>JANOKO010001319.1:0-5173 GCA_031419335.1 Planctomycetota bacterium | reverse complement strand
GGGCGCGTCGGCGCGGAGTACCTGTCCCAGTCATGCGGGGTACTCACCCACTGCAACGCGGGCGGTCTGGCCACCGCCGGTGACGGGACCGCGCTGGCTGTGATCTTCGCCGCTCATGCACAAGGGAAACGCCTGCACGTTTACGCGGATGAGACCCGCCCGCTGTTGCAAGGGGCCCGCCTCACGAGTTGGGAACTGATGCAGCGCGGTGTGCCCGTGACCCTCATCTGCGACAGCATGGCGGGCTGGGTGATGCACGAGAAACTCGTGCAAGCGGTCATCGTCGGAGCTGACCGCATCGCGGCGAACGGAGACACAGCCAACAAGATCGGCACTTACTCCGTAGCTCAACTGGCCGCTGCTCACGGCATCCCGTTTTATGTGGCCGCTCCCAGCAGCACGTTTGATCTGACGCTGGCCGATGGGTCCGGCATCCCCATCGAACAGCGGGCCAGCACCGAGATCACGCACAGCTTCGGGAAGCAGACCGCTCCGACCGGCGTCGAGGTCTATAACCCCGCCTTCGACGTGACCCCGGCGCACCTGATCCGTGCGATCTTCACCGAGAAGGGGCCCATCGAACCCGTGAATCAAGACACGGTCCGGGAAGTTCTGTCACGGTCATAGGATGACCTAATCGACCTGTCCGGATGTCAGCAGATGGGCTCATTCGCGTGTTGATTCCACGTCTCGCGGGATGGTCAGAGCAGTCGTTCTCAGCACCCACACTCGCGTAAGACTCCGCTGCTCCACAATCGCCACAAACGCCCCCCAGATTCCGATCGTTGCCAGCAGGTGCAGCACTCCCAACAGGGGGAATACAAATCGTCCTGCCACCGACCACGTTGCTGCCACCGAAAAAAGCTGAGCTGCGATTAACCAACGTGCCACTCGTCCCTCGGGTGTGGGCCACACGATGACCAGTCCCAACACAGCGAAGGACAATACAAACAGATCGCCCGGACCATGCGGGCGAAACTCCTGAAACACGCGTAAAGGCCACAAACAGACCGCCCGCAAGGGGTGTTGCCAGATCCATTGCTTCGCGCTCTGTTCACTGCGCTGAACCCGTGACAGCGTTCGCTTCACGGGATCAGACTCCTCAATGCCATCGAAGAATGCGGTCTGATCTAAGTTGATCCACATGCCCCCGCTGGCGAATGCATCGTCCGAATAGGCTGCGGACAACTGTTCTACACCTTGTGTCCCCAGGGGGCGGAACTCTCCCAGAATGCGTACGTTGTGAATCCCCCAAGGGAGATAGATGGCCACCGCCACCGCCACCATAGCGACCGCCTGCCGTAACATTGTCCTGCGATCCTCTCGCACGGTCAAAGACCACATCCCCACAATCAGGATCGGTATCCACAGGACCATCATGGTGCGGCACAAGATCAACAACCCCAGTGCCATTCCCATTCCCAAAGTATCAATCCATGTTCTTCGCCGATCCCACCTCATCATCAGCAGAAACAACATCGTGACGAGAGCACAGGCGAGATCCTCTGTCAGAATCTCTCTCACCATCGTGCGAGGACGGGGATCGACAATCAGCAGGAGTACCGGACAAAGAAGTGACGGAATCACTCCCGCTCGTTCGAACACTCGTCGCGCAATCACCGCCGAGACCCACCCCAGAAGGACCGCCTGTACAATCCGGATGACATAAAACTGCCGACCGGCTCTGTACGTCGCCGCCAGCACTAACGGATAGAGCGGCGGACGATCTGTCACGGGAGCCACAACCTCGGGGAACTGGGCAGTGGAGTCGGCTTGAAGGTAAGGGGCCTGGAATTCTGGGAGCTGAGGGTCACGAGTAAACCCTGCACCAGAAGCGATGCCCCAAGCAATCAGATCATACTGCCACGCATCTCCGCCTAGCGCCGGTGCTTCCTCCAGCGAGTCACTTCGTGTGAGATAGGCCACACAAAACACGCTGGATGCCACAAACACAAAGACCCACAGACTCCATCCCAAACCTGGATGAATCCAACGTTGATTGAGCTTCGCCAACACCAAAGATCCTTTCCAGAGTGAGGGCTGTGGCTTGGTCTGTGAGGTATCAGACAATGAGACGGACTTCAGGCTTGGAGTGCATCGCAGACGCGGGGAACACTGATGGGCACGGTTTCAGTCAAAGCTGATTGAATGAGCAATGATTGGGTTGGCACAAGCATTCCTGCCGCTGCGCAACCTCTGTTTCCCGCGAGCATCAATGTTGCTCACGTTCTGATCCGGAATAGAACAGTCGGACCAAACCCTACTTCTGGATCTCCTTCACTCGCACGTTCCGATACCGTACGAACTGCTTCGTGTAGTCTCCCCCACCGTGGACTTGCAGGGCAATCGACCCCGCGTCCTGGTGCCGCTTCTCCGTGTCCTTGAACTCCATGAACTTCACCTTGTTGATCCAGGTCTGAACCGTCGGCGGGTTGCCCTCGATCCGCGCCCGCAGTTCGTTCCACTCCCCGTGCTTCCATAACTGCGGCCACTGCTCAGGAGTAATTGGGAGCGGGAAAGCGTCGTCGTGCGGCTTGATGTCGGTGACTTCGGTGAAAAAGTCAAAGTTGCGGTGGTGGATGCCTCCGCTGAGCCCTTCGCCGTAGACCCCGGCCAAGTTGCCGTTGGCGTGATAGTCGACCATGTATTGGTAGGCTTGGCCCTTGTCATTGCTGCGGAGGAACAACCCGCTGTCCGGGCCGTAGTCGTTCTTCATCTCGACGATGACTTCGAAGTCGCCATACTGCTTGTCGGTGAGGATAATCCCCCCATTTCCGGGGATGTCCTGGCTGCCGACGATCGCTCCGTCCTCCAGCACCCACTTGCCGCCGCTCTTGTGCTGGCTTGTTCCGCTGTGACCCGTTTGAGCACTGACATGCCAGCCGTCGAAGGACTTGCCAGCGAAGATCGTTTGAAAGCCGGAGTCGTCCAGTTTCTGGATGGGGAGTTCGGCACAAGCCGCACTGACCAGCCCCAGACAACAGAGTAGACCCATTGAGACCATTTTCAGCACATTCGTGAACATCATCAGCCATCTCCCCGTCAATCAGAATGCAGATTCAAACACCGCATATCGATGATACGCTGAGATGCCTTTCCATGCGAGGCGGGCAGGCCCGGCGCATCATTCCCATGCGAACGATGGATTCATTCGGGATGTCTCGACCATTCATTTCACGGCTTTGGAGTGGACTCCCCCATGACGGCTGCCCGCTGGACCTCTATGATTCCGATATCGTCCCGTGTCGTTCATGGTGCCCTGGGTGTCCGCTTCCTCTCCCGTTATCTCCGAGCAGTCAGTGCCCCCTACCAGGGGCGAGAAGCCCTCGAATTGGGCTCTGCTGCGCCGGTTGATCTCGATCGGATTCGAGTACCGGCGCGGGTGCTTCGAGATGATCGCCATGCATCTCGGGTTGGTGACGCTGACCTTGAGTGGGCTGGGGCTGACGGGACTCGGTATTGATTACATCCGCTCGGTGATTGAGCCGGGGAGTGCCGCTCCGACATGGCCGCTCGGCCTACAGCCTCCTTCAAACTGGTCTCAGATGAAGGTCGTTGTCGCCATCGCAGCGGCTGTGATGCTCGCGGGGCTATTAACAGCGGTGTTGCGGTACTTCGCTGCCCTGGCAGCTGCACGGCTCACGCAGCGAGTGCTGATCCAACTGCGTTCCGATGTCTATGCCAAACTGCAACGGCTCGACTTTCACTTCTACGACGCGGGGGAGAGCAGTTCCATTATCAATCGCGCGGCGGGCGATGTCAGCTCCGTCCGAAGCTTCGTCGACGGGGTCATCATCAAGGTGCTGTCAGTGCTACTGACCCTGGCGGTGTACCTGGCCTACATGTTGCGAGTGCATGTGCCGCTGACGGTGGTGTGTCTGTGTACGACCCCGCTGTTGTGGTTCGGAGCGAGTCGGTTCTCTCGCATAGTACAACCGGCATATCGTCGAGCCAGTGAGCTAGGCGATGCGATGGTGCGGACGCTCGTCGAGAATTTACAGGGCATTCATGTCGTGAAAGGCTTCGCTCGCGAACCCGAGGAAATCGAACGCTTCAAACAGGCCAACGACGCCATTCAACACGAAAAGGAATCGATCTTCCGCCTGCTTAGTACTTGGCAGCCGACCATCGGCTTCCTCACGCAGATCAACATGCTAATCCTGATCGGGTACGGCGGCTGGCTGGTGATCCAGGGCGAGATGGCGCTGGGCTCGGGGCTGTTCGTGTTTGCCAATCTGCTACATGAGTTCGCGAACCAGGTTGGGCAAATCACAGCTGTGGCGAACACGATCCAGGCGAGCCTCGTCGGAGCGCAGCGAGTGTTCGAGGTACTCGACTCACCGATCAAGATCGTCAGTCCGCCGTACGCAGTTGTCCTCCCGAGGGCTCAGGGGGAAATTGTTTTCGAACATGTGACGTTCGGCTACAAGCCCGACAATCTGGTACTCCGCGACGTGTCGTTCACGATTCAATCGGGGGAGTGTCTGGCCATCACCGGCGAGACCGGTTCGGGCAAGAGCACGCTGCTGAGCCTCCTCATGCGGTTCTATGACGCGGATCAAGGGACGATCCGAGTGGATGGTCACGATGTCCGGTCGCTGGAGATCGATTCGCTACGGCGAAACATCGGGCTGGTGTTCCAGGAGGCATTCCTGTTCAGCCACACGGTGGCTGCGAACATCGCCTTCGGTCGGCCCGATGCCTCACAGGCGGAGATTGAACGGGCCGCACGGATTGCGTGTGCCGACCGATTCATTGAGGAGATGCCAGAGCGGTACGAGACCGTCGTCGGCGAGCATGGAGCGAACCTCTCGGGTGGTCAGCGGCAACGCCTCTCGATCGCGAGAGCCATACTCCTCGACCCGCCGATCCTGCTGTTCGACGACGCGACCGCCTCGGTCGATCCCGAGACCGAACACGAAATTCGGGAGGCCCTGGAATCGGCCATGCAGGGCCGGACCTCGATCGTGGTCTCCAACCGCCTGAGCACGCTCCGCCGCGCCGACCGCATCCTCATTCTGGAAAACGGTCGCATGACCGCCCTCGGGACGCCTGCGGACCTCATGCAGTCCAGCCCGTATTACCGAAGACTGGCCGAGCTGCAATTCGGGCTGTGAGCGGCACGGCGCTAGCCGCCGGTGGCCCCGCCCGTGGTGTGTGGGGGGGCTGGGCG
>JANOKO010001318.1:0-1102 GCA_031419335.1 Planctomycetota bacterium | reverse complement strand
CCTACGTTGTGCAATCGGCCGCTGAACAACTCAATCGCATGGTGAAGTCCGGTGAGAGCAGTAGCGTCCCCAAAGGGTTTCACATCCACGCGGATGGCAGCCTGCACAAAAACGAAGAAGAAGGGAAGTAAGCCTGCACCATGCTCAACGCTGTCATCCGGATCGCGCTCACTCACCGTACGCTCGTACTCGCAGGCTGCCTGTTCGTCCTGATCTATGGCGGGTATGTGTCGACGACTTTGCCGATCGACGTATTCCCTGACCTCGACCGACCGCGAGTCGTCATTCTGACCGAGTGTCCCGGTCTATCCCCCGAAGAGATCGAAACCCAGATCACTTATCCCATCGAAACGGCGTTGCTCGGTGCGGCTGGCGTGGAAGCTGTCCGCAGTCAGTCCAGCCAGGGAATGAATGTGATCTATGTTGAGTTCAGCTGGACAACCGAGATTCGGTACGCCCGACAAGTCGTCGCCGAACGGTTAGCGGTCGTCACGGTGCCTCCGGGCGTCCGGCCACAGATGACCCCTCCCGCCTCGATCATGGGACAAATTCTGCATGTGGGGATTCGTCGTCGTAACGGACCTCAAGGCGGCGAACTGGCCATCATCGACAGAACCAGTTGGCTCGCCGAACGCACTGGGGCTGGTGATGACCGCGTACTCACGATTTGGAACCCGCGTCAGCGGAATGAGTTGAAATCCTGGGAACGAGTGAGCGTCGAGGGGGTGACCTGGGATGCCGGTGAAGAGAAGCACTCCGCTGCGTTCACCATCGCTGGGAAGAGATACGACGTGTCTTTCGACACGCCGCTGGAAGAACGCATGGATTTGCGAACCACGGCCAATTGGGTCATCCGCCCTCGGCTCTTGAAACTGCCAGGGATCGCCGAAGTGATCCTTTTGGGAGGCGATATCAAGCAGTATCAAGTGCTGGTCGATCCTGACAAACTTCAGGAATACGATGTCGCATTGCAAGAAGTCGAAACAGCGATCGCGTCCAACAATCTGAATGCCAGCGGGGGCTTCCTGGAAGAAGGGCAATCAGAGCGTCCCGTCCGAGTGATTGGGAGGTTGGGTCCAAATCCCGCCAAAGTCATCAGCGA
>JANOKO010001317.1:0-1927 GCA_031419335.1 Planctomycetota bacterium | reverse complement strand
GGCCCCGTCACTCATGACTTCGACTTCGGCGAGGGACAGCGGACGTCGCCCCTGCAACTCGATTCGCACGTAGCGGCCAAAGGTTCCCTTGGCATTCGCGTTCGCCGAGCGCAGGGTCTCTGGCAGCCCTTCGAGCAGCGGTTCAACCAGCGGATAGAGGGCCGCTCGCACGCTGGGGTCACGGACCATGGGCATCGCGTTGACGAGATCGCGGAGTGATTTGGCCGATTGGGTGGCGAGCTTCCACGATGGATCGACCGAACCATCAGCGGCGATCTTGGCCACGAATCCGAGTTGCCGGGTCAGCGGCTGCTTCGAGTCAGTCGCCATCTTTTCGAGCAGCGGACCGGCTTGCTGCTGTTCCTCTGTCGAGAGGCGAGTCAGCACGCGCATCAAGTCGAAGGCGATCGTCTCGCCGCCGCTCGAGGTCGCATCGAGACTCAGTAGTTGTTGCACGAGGAACTCAGCTGCGGAGACCTTGTTGGCCGAAGCGAGAGTCCGCAGGACTGACTCGCGGACCTCATCACGAACACCGGGCCGGAGCAGGAGTTCCTGTGCCACCGACCGGTGACGAGCGATGTTCTCGGGAGTTGCAGCATCATGCGCGAGATCGCCCTCCAACTGGAGCAGCTCATCGGTGCTCATCGTCTGGAACAGGTAACGTGTCCCGGCGGGGGTCTTCATCGCTATTGGACGCTTCGCCTCGACAGCCGATTTGTAGATCGGGTTGAGGGTCTTCAGCGTCTCTTGGCTGATGAACGCCACAGCTCGATCGGCGGGCTGCTCAGCAGCGATGAGGACGACTTCGATCGCTTCGGGCACTGTCAGGAAACTCGCGGTCCGGACCGCATCAACACGCACACGCGGGTGCGGGTCGGCGGCTGCGGTGCGAAGCAGGTCGAGGGTGTCGGGAACGCGGTCCTGCCAGTAGCAGAGGACGCGGCCCGCCGCAGCGCGGGCGCGGTGGTCCTTCGCACTGAGTAGCCGCTTGAGCAGATCGACGTTGACGACATCGTGGTGCTGATGGACCCACAGAGCTTCTAGCATGTGATGCTCGAACTCTGGATCGTTGGGCTTCAGTGACTTCATCCACGACTCAACCTCGCCGATGACAGCTGAGGTCTGGCAGCCACTCAGAGCGATTTTGGCCCGGTAGCGAACACGGTCGTAGGGAGACTCCAATAGCTTGACGAGTTCTGGCAAAGGCTTCTTCGCCAGATTTTCGCTCTTCAGAAGTGGCCTTCCCGTGGCTGTCATGCGGTAGACGCGACCATGAATCCGGTCACGATTGGGGTCACGCAAGTTGTGCTGCATGTGGCCGATGATTGGGTTCTGCCAATCGCCAAAGTAGAGCGCCCCATCGCCGCCGATTTCGAGGTCGGTCGGGCGGAAGTTTGGATCGGTCGATGAGACGATCGGCTCGACCTCGGTCCCGGCCAGTGTGCCGCCATCTTCACGGAGTTGGTACTGGAGGATTCCTTGGAAACCAATCACGTTTCCGATCAGCAGGTTCCCTTGCAGGTCGGCTGGGAAGTGCTCGCTGGAGAGGATCTCGGTGCCCGAGGTCGGGCGGGTCCGCTGCTGGTAGACCTGCGGCGGAGTGGCGTGCTTCTGCGGGAAGTTCACATGCCCCGAGAAGAGCGTGCCGGGGTACGGCTGAGAGCCGGTGCCGTCGTGAACGATGTCGTTGCCCCAACGATCCCAAACGTGGCCGTGCGGGTTGGCAAATCCATGCGAGACGTAGACGCTGAACTTCTGCGTTCGCGGCTCATACCGATAGACGCCGCCGTTGGCACAGCGTGCGGATGGTCCCCAGATCGATTCGACTTGCGTATGGTGAAACGTCCCTTCCTGGAAGTAGAGCGCCCCGCCTGGGTCGAGTGAGAACGAGCTGCTGGCGTGGTGCGTATCGGCGGAGTCGAGGCCG
>JANOKO010001316.1:0-5820 GCA_031419335.1 Planctomycetota bacterium | reverse complement strand
GTTCTCGAAAGGCCCCTCTTTCACCTTGACGGCCTCGCCGACAGCAATGCTGAACCGAATAATCGGAGCTGACTCTTTGCCCTTGGTGGCGGTGGGCTGCTCACCCTCCGTCACTTCCTCCAGGACCGATTCCTGTCCTAGCAGCCGGCGGACTTCCGATTCGGGCATCGGCATCGGCTTGCCCCCGGCACCGGTGAAGTCACCCACACCATTGGTTCCGAGTACAAGATACCACGTCTCGTCGGTCAGCCGCATCTGGATCATCATGTATCCAGGAAACAGCTTTTGCTCGCGAACCTTTCGCTTGCCCCCCTTGGTTTCCACAACCTTCTCGGTGGGAATCACCACTTCGCCGAAGTCGGCCTCCAAGCCTTCCATCTTGATGCGACGCAGGATCGAATCACGTATGGACTTCTCGCGATTGCTCTGAACTTTCAGTACGTACCACAGCATCTCGTCTGGGCTTACGCCTGCCGATACCGCAGTTTCAGTGCTTGGAGGTTCAGTGCTCATGGGAGGGGCGAACATGATCGGCGAAACACAGTCAAGATGCAAGCGACCGTCGCGTGTATTTTGGCATCATGCCTTCGTGACTCGTAGGAACCCAATGAATTCAAACAGATTCAGCCAGGCAAAATCGCACACCCACAGGAATGCAGCGGCGATCACCATCGTGACCAGCACCACCCCGGTCGCCCGGAATAGGTACTCCCACGTTGCCCAATTCACCTTATCCAACTCTCCCTGGACAGCCACCAAAAAGTCAGCAAATCGGGGCCAATGCGTCAGTCTGTAGACCGCCCAAGCCCCCAGTGCGAACACTAGCAGGGGCACACTCAACATCACCCACTGGTTGGCTTCCAGCAGATAATCTTCCGACAATCGGTAACAGCCGAGTAACACGCCAGCCAAAAGGACGGCCAATGTCACCTGCCGGACGAGTCGTCCCTGCGTGCGTTTGTAGATCCGCGTGGAGATGAGGGTGGAGAGTAGCGAAGAGTCTTCCGCAGCCGTCGACATGTCGCTCCCCAGCACACTACTGTGTGGAATTTGATCCAGCGGCGCACCAAGTCACCGCTGCTACCGCCTGAACTGAGTCCTCTTTGTCCGGGCACTTGTCTGCCCAGACATCGACAACACTCACGAGCTCAGGAGCACGGGCGGAAGGACTCGAACCTTCAACCTGCGGATTTGGAATCCGCTGCTCTGCCAATTGAGCTACGCCCGTGTATCACCGTGCCCCAACGAATCGCGGGACGGCGAGCCACTCCCTCATGCGCGGGATGAGTGTAACACCCCCCGCACGATTCGGCTACTTCTTGCGTGTTTCCTTGTGAGCTGTATGTTTGCGCAGCTTTTTGTCGTATTTGCGCAGCTCCAACCGCTCGGTCCCGCGAGTCTCCTTCGGGGTGCGGTAGTTGCGGCTACCGGACTCCGTGCATTCCAACCAGACGTATTCGCGCACAGCCGAAACTCCCATTCAAAACACAGAACCGCCCGGCTCGCAATGAGTCGGGCGGTTGGATCTGTATTTGACAGACTATTTGAGGATCTTGGTTACGACGCCGGAACCGACAGTTCGGCCCCCTTCGCGGATCGCGAAGCGGCTGCCCTGGTCCATAGCGATCGACTTCTGGAGTTCAACTTCCAGCTTGACGTTGTCACCGGGCATACACATTTCTGCCCCATTCAGCAGCTTGACGCCGCCAGTCACGTCGGTCGTGCGGAAGTAGAACTGTGGGCGATACCCGTTGAAGAACGGTGTCTTGCGTCCGCCTTCTTCGGCCTTCAGGACGTACACTTCGCACTCGAATTGCATGTGGGGCTTGATCGAGTTACCCGCACAGAGTACCTGACCGCGTTCGACATCGTCTTTCGACGTGCCTCGCAGCAGCAGACCGACGTTGTCGCCAGCGATCCCCTGATCCAGGGTCTTGTTGAACATTTCGACGCCGGTGACAGTCGTTTCCTGGGTGTCACGCAGACCGACGATCTGAATCTTTTCGCCAACCTTCACAAGTCCGCGTTCGATACGGCCCGTGACCACGGTCCCGCGACCGTCGATCGAGAACACGTCTTCCACTGCCATCAAGAATGGCTTGTCCTGCTCACGTGTGGGCTCCAGGATGTCCTTGTCCAGGGCAGCCACCAGATCGGTGATGCACTGGGAAGCAGCGGGATCTTTGGGATTGTCGAGGGCAGCCTTGGAGTTGCCCCGCACGATCGCCACGGTATCGCCGGGATAGCCGTACTTGTTCAGCAGGTCGCGGATTTCCATCTCGACCAGTTCGAGCAGTTCCGGATCGTCGACGAGGTCGACCTTGTTCAGGTAGCACACGAGACACGGCACGTTCACCTGGCGAGCCAGGAGAATGTGCTCGCGGGTCTGGGGCATCGGGCCGTCCGCAGCAGACACCACGAGAATCGCGCCATCCATCTGGGCGGCACCGGTGATCATGTTCTTAATATAGTCGGCGTGTCCAGGGCAGTCGATGTGTGCGTAGTGACGAGTCGGGGACTCGTATTCCACGTGCGACACCGCAATGGTCACGGTCTTGGTGGCGTCACGCACAGTACCGCCCTTGGCGATATCCGCGTACGACTTGAATTTGGCCAGCCCCTTAGCGGCCTGGACCGCGAGCAGGGCAGCTGTGGTGGTCGTCTTGCCATGGTCGATGTGGCCGATGGTTCCGACGTTGACGTGCGGCTTGGTCCGCTGAAAGATTTCCTTGGCCATAACTCGTGCTCCGAACCCCCTTGAGAGTTTTTCGACATCGGGATACCGCAACCCGACAGGGATTGCCATCCATCGAATTCATCAACTGGGCCAATGAGCATGCTGCACGGGCAGCTGCCCTCCGACCTCACCTCACCGGCCACACACCGGTAAGCTACTGCTGGGATTCGAACCCAGGACCTCGTCCTTACCAAGGACGCACTCTACCAACTGAGCTACAGCAGCGGATCCCAGACATCGCAACTCAGAGCGGGTGATGGGAATCGAACCCACGTGGCCAGCTTGGAAGGCTGGAACTCTACCATTGAGCTACACCCGCGATTCCGAACCAGCCTGGGGAGCCAGCCCATCGCTCCTCTTCATGGAATGCTTCCCAGCATCACTGCCCTGAAAACAGACATTGAAGGCCACTTCTGAACGCATCGTCTGCAACGTGGACGCATCCACGCGGCGAACCGAGTGGGGGCGACAGGATTCGAACCTGTGAAGGCATTGCCACCAGATTTACAGTCTGGCCCCATTGGCCGCTCGGGCACACCCCCGTCTTTCCCGCACCGTAAAGACTGAGCCATCACGGGCTTATGGACAGAGCTAGCGGTGGGAGTCGAACCCACAACCGCCGGTTTACAAAACCGGAGCTCTGCCATTGAGCCACGCTAGCGGCACTTACCCCCGGCGAGGGAAGGGCGGAGTATACACAACACCAATTCGCTTGCAAGGGGACACCAGACGTAAGAATCTCCTCGCAACTCGGGCATTCGGGACGTGTTAGAACGCGGCCCCTGGGACACCGATCTCGATTTCCGCTCACTCATGCAACTGGTTGTCGCAAGGGACACGCCTTTCACCCCTGGGTTCGCTTCACGGTCAACCTGTACACAATCACTCTTCGGGCAGCCGAAGTCCAGTAGCGGCCAGATGATCCTGCGTTTATAGTGCCACTCATCGCGGACGTATCAACGCTGTCCGCTCCATCCATCAGGCAATGAGGCTTTCAGGATGACACAGAAGTTTTCTCGCTGGGGACTGGCAGCAATGCTGGGCTTATGCGTTCTTGGGGTTATGGGAGCGGCAGCCACGTTTGCGGCGGCACCCCCTCCAGTCGCTGGTGTCGATCCATTCACTCCACCAACAATTGAGGTACTGGACGCGAATGCCAAGTGGTTCTCGCAACCGGTGGAAGACGGTCTGGAGTTGCTACGCAAGTACCAGGCAGAACATCCCCGGCAGACGCAGACGCAATCCGCTCTGACGCTGGAGAACAAGTCGCCCGCTGACAACAGGCGCATCCTCGACGGGCTTGGTCGACTTCCGCAGAACGATTCCGAGGTCGATTGGGACGCAACGTTCAACCAGCATTCGACGATGAACGTCAACGGACTCAATCCGTTATTGGCCTCATCAATTGCAGACCAGGATGTCCTGGGTCTCACGGGGTTGGCGCTCACCACGGTCGACTGGACCATGCGGCCCTTCGCCGACAAGTCGGTCGTCAAGACCTGGCAGACCAGCGAAGATCGTCGCTACGACAAATTCGTCCTCCGCGATGACCTGACCTGGACTGATGGGACTCCCGTCACCGCTCATGACATTGCCTTCAGCTTTCAAGCGATCATGAACCCCAAGGTTCCCGCAGCCGCCGTGCGATCCGGCCCGGATCAACTGCGCTGGGTCCACGCCTATGACGACCGCACGGTTGTGATCTTCCACCGGGACTCACTGGCCACGAATGTCGGCAATGTCAGCTTTCCCATCATCCCAAGACACATCTTTGAGGCATCGATCGCCGAAGATCCGACGCTGACCACGAGCAAGCGGCATGTGGAATTCGAGGCCCATCCGGTCACTGCCGGTCCGTATCGGATCTCCAAGTTCGAGCGCGACAAAGAAGTCACCATGGAGCGGCGCGATGAGTGGTTCCTGAAAGACGGAAAGCAGATCCGCGACAAGCCGTACTTCAAAACGGTACGGCTGAAGATCATTCCGGACGACAATACGGCATTGCTGGCACTCAAGAACGGTGATGTCGATTCACTGGAGTTGCGGCCCGAGCCGTGGATGACCCAGACGAATGACAAAGCGTTCTACACGTCCCTGACTAAGTCGTTCGGCACCGAGTGGTCCCACAGTTATATCGGCTGGAACATCGGTCGTCCCTACTTTTCGGATGCCCGCGTCCGCAAAGCGATGTCCTACGCCATTAATCATGAAGAGATGCTCAAAAACATCTGCTACAGCCTCTACGAACCCGGCCAGGGAATCTACCATCCGACAGCCTGGATGGCACCGAAGCCGATGCCCGCTCCGTATCAGCAAAATCTCGACAAGGCCGAGGAGTTGCTGGAGGCGGCGGGCTGGACCGACAGCGACGAGGACGGCATTCTCGACAAGGTCATCAACGGCAAGCTCGTGAAGTTCGAGTTTGCCCTGCAGTTCGGCAGTGGCTCCAAAGTGGCCGAGCGTATTTGCGGTTTGGTGTCGGAGAACCTGAAGCAGATCGGCGTCTCGTGCATCGTCAAGCCGACGGAATTCACAGTGTTGCAGGCCGATGCCAAGAAGCACAATTTCGATGCCATGTGTGCGGGCTGGGGCTCGGGAGCTGATCCGGATGATTCCGATAACCTGTGGACAACGAAGGCGCTGAACACCGGCGGCCGCAACTACACCCAGTACTCGAACCCCAAGGTCGACAAGCTGTTCGAAGACGGCAAACGCGAGTTCGACCGGGCCAAGCGGGCGGAGATCTACCGGAAGATCGCCCTGATTCTGTGGGAGGACCAGCCGTATACGTGGCTCTATTACCGCAGCTCGATGTACGCCTTTAACAAGAACCTGCGAGGTTACATGTACAGCCCGCGCGGGCCCTTTCACTACTCACCGGGGATCTCGTCGATCTGGAAGGCGAAGGTTCAGTAGCAGTAGCATTCTGAATCTCGTGAGCGGGGCGGCGTCAGCCCAATGGCACTTACTTTAGAATCTGTACCGCCCCCGGAAAACTTGGCACGGGATTTGCGCACGGGCAATGATGTCCTCAAACGGGAGTCATTGTGGCATGGATGCTCAGCGAAACGTGGCGAAAGAAG
>JANOKO010001315.1:0-1166 GCA_031419335.1 Planctomycetota bacterium | reverse complement strand
AGCAGAGATTTCTCAGCTTGCAAAACCCGTCACACAATCGCTCCATGAGTTCATTCAGCAGCTCATCCATGGAGAGGTCGATGGGGAGTGTCTTAACGAATGACGTGACCTAACCAAGCGCTGCAGAGAACCCGGCCATCGCGCTCCGGTTGCAATCCACGTGGCACGTGCCCACAAAACGTGGGGAAGTCCAGCCCGTCACGCCTCCAGAATTCGGAGTCCACCAGTTGGCCGGAATGGACCGCCCACTCTGCGTATGGTCCAATGTCGAAATCATGCGCATCGAACTTTTAGGCACGGGCGGTTTTCACCCGAACGAGCGGCGGCACACAGCGTGTGTCTTGTTGCCCGAGGTGGGGATTGCATTTGATGCCGGGACCAGCGTGTTCCGGTTGCCCGCGCGGTTGCGATCTCCGGATCTGCATCTGTTTCTGACGCATTCCCACCTCGACCATATCTGCGGGCTGACATATCTGCTGGTCCCGCTGCTGCGCGGCGATATTCGCTCTTGCCGTCTTTATGCCGCTCCTGAAGTCATGCAAGTCGTCCAGCAACAGCTCTTCCATGATGCCCTGTTCCCGGTTTGGCCGGGGTTTGAACTGGTGGAGTTGGAGCCGGGTCGGCACTACCGCATCGGTGAGGTCGAGGTCTCGCACCACCCGCTGCCGAGCCATCCTGGTGGGTCACGGGCCTTTCGGGTCAATTGGAAGCAGGCGAGTCAATCACGTTCGTTCGCCTACGTGACCGACACCACGGTCGACGGCACATATACCGAATTCATACGGGACGTAGACCTGCTCGTTCATGAGTGCAACTTCGCCGACGACATGATCCCGTGGTGTGCCCGTACCGGTCACAGCCACACGAGCCAGGTCGCGAAACTCGCACAAGAAGCGGCTGTGCTCCGATTGGTCCTGACTCACATTGATCCCGAACACCCCGAGGACGATCCGATCGGTATCGAAACGGCCCGCCGCATCTTTGCGGCAACCGAACTGGCGGAAGACGGACTCGCCTTGGAAGTTTCGTAAAGATTTGAACCTGACCTACCAGTAATTCAACGCATACTCCGGAATCGATTCGATAACAAAACTCCTCGATCCCCTTCAAAATCCGCCTCATCCACAGATGGTCGTGGCGCTGCGCTGACCACCGGCTATTGGCTG
>JANOKO010001314.1:0-6119 GCA_031419335.1 Planctomycetota bacterium | reverse complement strand
CTTCTTTCGCCACGTTTCGCTGAGCATCCATGCCACAATGACTCCCGTTTGAGGACATCATTGCCCGTGCGCAAATCCCGTGCCAAGTTTTCCGGGGGCGGTACAGATTCTAAAGTAAGTGCCATTGGGCTGACGCCGCCCGGCTCACCGGCAGCTTCTAACGCGGTGCGTTCCGCGGCGTCGAACGGGCGGGAGACGACGCGGCCTTTGCCGGGCATGGTGATGCCGCCCTTCCCGGCGATGCCCCAACGGGCGGTGACGGCGTAATCGTCATCGGTGAAGTTGCCGCCGCCGACTTTGGTGGGCACCCCGATCCGCTTCAGCGCGGGGGAGAGTTTGCCGCTCGTGACTCCGGCGACTTTCGCCTCGGGGTCGAGCAGCGCCGCAACTTGCCGCCCCAGCTCGGCAGAGGCGAGCAGTTGGGCGCGCTGGGCGGGGAGCGGCACGCGCGGCCAGTCTTGCCGCAGTGCCGAACCATTTTCAGCGGCATAGGTGGGGGCGTGGAGGATGGCGATCGTGTGATGAAACAAGTGCGGATGATCGGCGATGCCGTGCAGGCTTTGCAGATACACCAGCCCCGCGTCGGACAAGTTGGCATTGTTCCCGTCGATCTGACGTGAGGTGTCTTCGTCTGCGAACAGCGCGCCATTCGTAGCGACCGGGCGGAGCAGCATGGGAAAGAAATTCGCTTTCGACTCGATCAAATGAAATGAACAGAGTTCATCGGAAATGACGGGGGGATCGTAAGGTTTGCGGTTCTGTTGAAGAGCTGTGATCCAGAGGTTTTCCTTGCCCAACTGCGAAACATACTCGGTGCGTTTCTCGTTCAGTAGTTTCGTGTCCGGTTCCCAATAGATCCATCGAATGTCGAACGGACGATAAACGTATTTGCGAAACTGATCTGATTTGAGGCCACGTTTCAGCAAAGCATCACGAGTCGGCTTGGCTTCAAATCGATTTGCGTCGTTCATCGCCTGCGGGCAAATGCTGGCCATTTCCGAGTGCGAGACCGTCGGTTCGAAATACATCCCGATTCGCTTTTTCAGTTCGTG
Organism: Planctomycetota bacterium; assembly: GCA_031419335.1. GTDB lineage: Bacteria > Planctomycetota > Planctomycetia > Planctomycetales > Planctomycetaceae > TH-plancto1. The sequence continues at coordinate 5,067 of JANOKO010001314.1, read as the reverse complement.
TTCGTTGATATCCACGACGAACGAATCTCTCGCAGAGATCACACTAGGAAACGAAGTCGGAAACAGTTCCTCCAACAGTGGCCAAGTCGTGTAGTTCGCTTCCGTCACCATCGGGCGGAAGGGGAGGCCGAGCGCGTTGATCGGCTCGACTTTGATCGTCCCTGTCTGTCCGGTACTCGACTTCGCCGAGCCCTCCCCGCGAAGTTTTGGCGAGCCGGGTGGCGTCAGCCCCACGTCACTGGTTTCAGCGGTTGGGGCCATCGTTTGTCGCCTTTTTCTCCGAAAATGGAGGTCCTTTTTGGTAGAAAATGGCGACAAAGGAGCTTCCCCCAGCGACTCCAACAACTCTTCGCGCTTCTTGTCCCCCCAGAAGTCGCGGAAGTGAATCGTCGCGGGAGCGGCGTGCTTCAGAGTCGATCCCGAAACTTCCGAAGGAGTGTGGTCGCCATTGTACGCAGAATCCTCTGGGATTCTCGCCCCGAAGGGGCTCGACTCGATAGCCCTGGGCGCAGCCCAGGGGACACATGGCTCCCTCACCCGATCAAGGCCCAACGGGCCGTCACCCGCTGGCGGAGTCGAGTCACGGCCCGTGGGGCCTTGAAGAACGTTTGGCGTGCGATTTCCCAGGGCTGCGCCCTGGGCTTTCGAGTCGGACCCCGTTGGGGCCGCAGAGCGAGAACCTGCGGACAATGGCGACCACACTCCTTCCGAAGTCTTCGGAGACTTCGGAAGTTTGAGCGGGGGCTTCGGCTTTCGCGAGAGGAGCGTCACAGCTGTGCCGACCTGGATGCCCTCGCGGTTGTGGGGCGTGCTGAAGACGCTGGGGTCGGGCTGTCCGTCGGGGGTCGACTTGCCCGTCTTGTATTTGTCCCCATTCAGCGAGTCGATCCAAATGTCGTCGAACTGCTCCAGAAACCGCTCGCGCAGACCGGTGTGCGACAGACCATCCAGCCAGGAGTTGTTCGAGATGTAGCAAACGATGCCGTGCTGGACGCCGCGCTCGGTGATGCAACGCTCGGCCACACGGAAGAAGCGAACGTAGAGATCGTTCAGCCCCTGACCCTGCGGCTTGGGTGCCGTCTTCGTCGTGCGATACGGTTCGACCAGACCCGCTTCCTCCTCGACGGGCAGCCCGGCGAAACCGTTGTAGGGGGGATTGCCGATCACGACCAGAATCGGTCGGCTCTGCTTAATCTTGTCAGCTGCGTCGCGCTCCTCTTCCAATTCGGGGAAGATCAGTTTTTGTTTCGGCCCGATGGGAGGCGTCCAACCGGTGAGCGCATTGGTGAGATAGACAGCTGCGCGTTCGTGCTTTTTGTCATTGAACGCCGCCCCGTGTTCTTGCAAGAAGATGCCGAGTTGCAGGTGGGCCACGACGAATGGGGCAGGCAGAATCTCGAAGCCGAAGACACGATCGGTGGCTGCTTTCTTGAGGCTTCCCGCCAGCGTCGCACCTTCGCCTTTCTCGGCCAGTGTGGCCGCGATGACCGACAGCGTTTCCACGAGATACGCCCCAGTGCCACAGCACGGATCGAGGACATACACATCCTCGTCAGCGAGTCCATCGGGCTTGTGGAAATCCGACTTCAAGACCTGATCGACCCGCGCGACCATGTACTTGACGATCTCAGGCGGGGTGTACCAGACGCCCAACTGCTTGCGCAGCTCCGGGTCGAAGGCTTCCAGAAACGGCTCGTAGAAATATTGGACCGCTTCCGTCTCGCGGAACTTCTCAAAGAAGACGCTGCGCTCGACGCGGTTCAGCGTGTCAGCCGCCCAGCCCATGACCTCGGTCAGGTTGTCCCATTCGTTGAGGTTCGACGGGTCGGTCAGTTCCCGGAACAGCTTGCGGAGAATCGGAACGTGCAGGTACTTCGACGCTGTCTCCCAGTTGAAACGCTCGTTCGCCTGCGGACCGCTGCGATGCCACAGCACCCACGCGCTGAACAGACCGTAGAACAGGGTCTGCACCAGCGTTGATTGGAAGAAGTGTTCCCCCTTCTCGTCCAAGACCTTCAGGCCGAGCGACTGCTCGAGTGCCTTGCGGACCGTTTCGACCTGCTTGTGGGCTTTCGAATGTTCGACTCGGCTGCGCGCGTCTCGGGCGTAACTAGCGAGGAACCACGCCACGTCTTTCGGGTCGGTGAGCGGAGCCGGTCGTCGCAGGCAACGTTCCAGAAAATCGAGCAGCCGCTGACCGTGCTCCTGCTCAGCGAGTTCGGGCTTCGCGGCGAGTTTCCAGAACTCGGCCTCACTCGCGGCGAGCCGATAGAACTCGTGCCGAACTGGCTGGCCTTGATGGTCGCGCCCGATCAGAGCGAACTCGCGAAAGTTGGTGACCAAGACTTGGCTATGGTCTTTCCAATAGCGAGCGACTTGGGTTCCGGCGGCGAGCTTGGTGAGGTCGGCGGAGAACGGTTTGGCTTCGATCACGCCCCGAGCCGGCTTTTGGCCAGGCGGAGTTACGTCTTCGCCCTTGGGAATCTGTTCCTGAGTGAACAGGCCGCCATCCGGCATGTTGCCGCCCTGATTCTGCAGGCTCATAAAGCAACGGACACGCGGCTTCTTGAGCGTCTGCCCCACGGCATTGAGCAGCGTTTCCAGCGGCCCGTAGTAGCTGGTCTCCGGCGTAACGGCCCCCGTTTTGTGGCGAGTACGGCAGTCAGCCAAGTACAGAGAGAGAGGATGATGGGACATCACCGCAGGTTAGTTAAACGGAAGTGATGCGGCAATTCGTGATGCACGGAGTACGCTGGCGGTGGGCTTTGATGATCACACCGAGCAGGTGATCGACTTCCACCCCGTTCTGGCGGGCGAACTGTATGGTCCCCTGCGCGAGTTGTCGCTCTTCCGCCAAGTGATGATCGATCCAGAGATCCACACGCTGGTGTGGCCGAACGGGGCGGACTTCGATCCCGCACGTTGCACGATTGGCCGGAGTACGCGGAGGCACTCGCCGCTCGGGCGCGGGCTTGGGAACTGCATCCCGCCTGACATTTCTATCGACGGGCTGATATTCCGTTGCCTCATCGGACCAGCCCAAGGTCGCCTAAGACCTGTAACCCTCTTCCCGCGCCCACGAAGCGTGGGGAAGTCCAGGTGCGGACCGTTTCGGTCAGTGCCACCCCGGCGCTGTGCGGTGTGGCACACACGTACCTGATTCGCACAGCTCAGTCCGTCAAGACCGCTCGCTGATCACCGGTAGTTGTGGTTTCGAAAGCCAGGATGCCGTGGCACTGGCTTTGCGACATTTCAAGAACACCGGCAGTCTGAACACAGATGGTACGTGGCAGTGAAGCGGAGATCACCAATTGAACAAGGGGTCTCCCAAGTAAGATGGGATAGATTCAACAAGACAGAAGGCCCGATGAACCTCCCTCACGACAGCGGCATCGCTTGGCACATCGTCTCCCCAGAAGATGTCAATCGGGAGCTCACGGTTGACGCACTACGGGGGTTGGATCAGGAAGTAATTCAACGACGCCACATTCGCTACGGCAACAACGTCCTGGAAGAGGCCCCACCGGTCCCGCTGTGGAAGAGACTGTTTAGTCAGTTTCACAATCTGGTGATCTGGATTCTGCTTTTCGCTGCCGTGATCTCGGGGGTACTGGGGGAGTGGGCGGATACGCTGTCGATATTGGCCATTGTCCTGCTCAATGGAATCTTGGGATTCATACAGGAGGAGAGAGCCGAGCGAGCGCTGACGGCGCTGCAGAAGCTCTCCTCGCCGATGGCCAAAGTCCGGCGCGGCGGATCAGTGCAGTTGTTGCCAGCGAGTGAACTCGTGCCGGGGGATTGCCTCGAACTGGAGGCCGGAGACAACATCCCCGCCGATGCTCGGCTGCTGACCGCCTTCGGGTTTCAGACGCAGGAAGCCGCACTGACCGGTGAGTCGCTCCCCAATGACAAGGACGCAGCCTGCCTGCTGAGCGCAGACACGCCGCTGGGGGATCGGCGGAACATGGTCTACATGGGGACCGTCACCTCAGCCGGTCGGGCGACTGCGGTGGTAGTGGCCACCGGGATGCACACGGAGTTGGGACGCATTGCGGGTCTGCTCGAGCGGGCCGAACGAGAGTTGACGCCGCTGCAGCGCCGACTGAAGGAGCTGGGACGGGTGTTGGTTGTGATGTGTCTAGGGATCGTGGCGGTCATCTTCCTATTGCAGTTGTGGCGAGGTGGCCCTCCTCTGGAGATGCTGTTGATCTCGGTCAGCCTGGCCGTGGCCGCTGTGCCGGAGGGGCTGCCCGCGGTGATCACGCTGACGCTGGCGTTGGGGCTGCAGCGAATGGTGAAACGGAATGCGCTGGTTCGCAAGCTGCCGAGTGTGGAGACGCTGGGGTCGGTGACGGTCATCTGCTCCGACAAGACGGGCACGCTGACCCGGAATGAAATGACTGTCCGCGAAGTGGTGACAGCGAGCGCCCGGTTCCACATTACGGGAGCGGGGTATGTGCCGCAGGGGCAGTTCCTCAAGAGGTCACTGGCGGAGGCCGAGGGCGGTGCAGTCATCCACCCATCCGAGGAGCCGGAACTGATCCAGCTACTCACGACCTCAGCCCGCTGCAACAACGCCTCGGTCAGCCCGCGCGGGGATGGGGTCGAGGGTTGGCAGGTGGTGGGCGATCCCACCGAAGGGGCATTACTCGTCGCGGCCATCAAGGCCGGTGTCGCCGTGCCTGTGGCGACAGAGAAGACGCTGTTCGAGATCCCCTTCGACTCCGAGCGGAAAGCGATGTCGGTCGTGGTCCGCGAGGCTGACGACCGGGTGGTGATGCACACCAAGGGGGCTCCCGAGGTCATCCTGTCCAAGTGTATCAGCGAACGCCTGGGGGACGCCGTGGTCCGCCTCACGGACGAGCGGCGCGAGCAGATCATGCGGGCCAGTACCGACCTGGCCGCGCAGTCACTGCGGGTTCTCGGGTTGGCCTACCGCGAACACCTCACTTCACTGGCCGATGAGTTTCGCGAGGAAGACCTGATCTTGGCCGGGCTGGTGGGCATGATCGATCCTCCTCGCGAGGAAGTCCGTGAGGCGGTCCAGACATGTCTCATCGCCGGAAT
>JANOKO010001313.1:0-9769 GCA_031419335.1 Planctomycetota bacterium | reverse complement strand
GAGTCACCCTTCTTGAGCATCTCGCTGGCGTGCGAGATCTTGCGGGTCCACGACATGTCGCTGACGTGCAGAAGTCCATCGACTCCCTCTTCCAGTTCGATGAACGCCCCGTAGTTCGTGAGGTTCCGCACCGTACCAGTGACCACTTGGCCCACGGGGTACTTGCCGACCACGTTGTCCCACGGATTCGGCTGGGTTTGCTTCATCCCCAGCGAAATTTCCTGCTTGTCGGTGTTGATACCCAGGACGACGACATCGACCGGATCACCCGACTTGACCAATTCGCTCGGGTGGCTGACCCGCTTGGTCCAGGACATTTCGCTGATGTGTACCAGACCTTCGATGCCGTCTTCCAGCTTGACGAAAGCACCGTAGCTCATCACGTTGACCACTTCGCCCTTGATCCGCGCTCCGACGGGGTAGCGCTTGTCAATGTCGTCCCACGGGCTAGGCAACTTCTGCTTCAGGCCGAGCGCGATCTTTTCCTTTTCGCGATCGATGTGCAGAACCATGACCTCGATTTCGTCATCGATTCGCACCATTTCGGTCGGATGCCCAATGCGGCTCCAACTCATGTCGGTGATGTGCAGCAGGCCATCGATCCCGCCGAGGTCCACGAACGCTCCGAAGTCAGCGATGTTCTTGACGACTCCCTTGCGGATCTGCTTGACTTCGAGTTCGGACAGCAACTTCTTCTTCATGTCCGTGCGGACATCTTCGATCAGCTTGCGGCGAGAGACGACGACATTCTTGCGCACTTCATCGATTTTGAGGATTACGCACTCGACATGGCGACCCATGTAGTCGCCAATATCCGAGGGGCGACGGATGTCGACCTGGCTGGCGGGCAGAAACAGGTTGACTCCTTGAGCCCCCGGTCCGGCGTTCGGACCGCGGGCAATGTTCACGAGCAGTCCGCCCTTGATCTTGCGGACCACTGTGCCAGCAACGCGGTCGTTCTCGTGGAAGTTCTCGACAAACCAGACCCAATCCCGAGCGCGATCGGCCTTGCGTTTCGACAGCAGCACGAGGCCGAAGTCGTCTTCCACTTCTTCGAGCAGGACTTCGATGGTCTCCCCGGGGATCGGAACAACCTCATCTGGTCCCCATTCGGACAGATGCACGATCCCTTCGCTCTTGTAGCCAATATCGACGAGGACTTCTTCGCCTTCGATCCGCAGGACGATGCCCTTGACCAGTTGATTGATATCGAACGAACTTGCTTCTGCGTAGAGCTCGTCTGCGTGTTCTTCGGCCTCGGCAATTTCGCGGAGGGCATTTCCCATTGAGAGTTCGAGTTCCGCGTCATCGCACGGGAATTCTCGAAGTAAATTACGATCGACCATGAAGAGACCTTGGATCTGTTACGCCAGGAGGACGGACCGCCCGCCTTCGCCAGCTCGGTGGTCGGCTGAACCTAACTCTAATTGATGCAATCTGTTGCAACAATTTCAGACCCACACCTTGACAGTCAAGATGTCCAAAGACCCGAGTCGGATGTCCGCCGAATCGGGGAAGCTAGCGAAATAGTGTCTCTTTGTCCAGAGAATGGACCGATTCTTGTCGTCTCACCTGTGCTTCGAAAGTCGGCAACCCGGCAACGATCGTGAGATCACGAATGACAGGAAGCGATCTTTCGCACACGGGGAGTGGCCCTGACTCGCATCTGGAATGTGGAACCACGGATGCACTCACGCAATTCCGCAAAACATCAGAGGCCGAGAAACACCCAACTCTGGCGTGGCTGTGATGCGGACCATACGGCCTACGCATGAGACTTGTCGAGAAACAACACGCGCAGTTCATGCAGTGATTGTTCCAGGAGTTTGGCTTCTCTGGCATCCAAATTCCCTCGGGTTTTGGATTCGAGAATCGCCAGGAGGTCAATGAAATGCCGAGCCAGTGGCAGCCGGACCTCGGTCATCCCCTGAGGGTCAGGGATCAGGCCGAGAGCCAGGATAGCCTGACTGCTGAGCAATTGGATGAGGATGTCAAAGCGTGCTGGTGGAATTTCGGGGGGTTGTGGATCAGAGTCGGTCATGAGAAGCTCCTCTGGGGGGCTGTAATTGGGGTGAATGATCCTATTCTGAACTCGTCCACATGCAAGCGAACCGCTCTATACACGTCGAGCAGACGCGATGAAATCAAATGCAGTCGTGCCCATGAATCGGGCAGCACTGCGGTTGAGTAGGGACAGAACTCACGGATTTACGCGGTTTTCGAATGCGTATAGCGAGAATACCTACGGCATAAGGGTTGCATACCAAAACGTGGTTTGCGAATCAGAGCGAGTGTCGCATGACTGGGGGTGTGGCCGGGATCGATCCTTGTGGGTCGAGACCGGACGAGCGCCCACGCCCCCAGCCATCCTCACTCGCTCTTTTTGTATTCGTTGAGTTCTTCGGTGCGTTGATTGATCGGCACCAACGCTTGATTGCAGCAAATCGTCCGGTTGAATCGAATCTGCGGAACGTGAATAGCCCTTTCCATTGTGGCTTTTCTGAAACATTTTCTGGCACCAGCCGCAAGGCGTGTCTCCGTGACCTAGATTTGGATGGAGAAGTCTGAGTCGGGGATGATCGCCCGGATTGAGAGGACTCCTGGTTCGTCCGTCCTTACGGAAGAACCGTTCCCCCCGCTAGGCGTGAAGCCCACCACAACGGAGTTCTATCACATGCCCCCTGCCCCTAATCGTATGTTGAGCCGCCAGGAAAACTCCGCCGAGGAGTTCGAAAAACTCAAGCGGCTCATCCACGGGAAACTCGTCGACAAGCTCGACATGAACCGTTTGGGTGAACTCCAGGGCGACACTCTCCGACGAGAAATTCGGCTCGTGGTGGAACACTTATGCGATACGGAAAACCCGTTGCTCAACCGCTCGGAGCGAGAGCGGCTGATTGAAGAAGTGTTGGACGAAACATTCGGTTTCGGCCCCCTCGAAATCTTGATGAAAGAAGAGGGAATCGCGGACATCATGATCAACGGACCGAAAAAGGTCTTCGTGGAAAAGAAGGGCAAGATCATCAAGCATGAGGTGACATTCCGGGACAACGATCATCTGCTCCAGATCCTGGACCGCATAGTGTCGCGCGTTGGTCGCCGCATCGACGAAACCTCGCCGATGTGTGATGCTCGCCTGCCCGATGGATCTCGACTGAACGCCATCATTCCGCCTCTCGCACTCGATGGTCCGGCCATCACGATTCGAAAGTTCGGTTCCAAGCCCCTGGCCCTGGAAGATCTCTTGAATTTCGGAGCCTTCACGCCCGAAATGGTGATGCTGCTCGAAGGGGCCATCAAAGCCCGTATCAATATCGTCATCAGCGGCGGCACCGGTTCTGGAAAAACGACACTGCTCAACACGCTGTCGAGCTTCATTCAATCCGATCATCGAATCATCACGATCGAAGATGCCGCCGAACTTCAATTGCAGCAGGACCATGTGCTGCGATTGGAAACTCGGCCCGCCAACATCGAAGGCAAGGGACGCATCTCGGCGACGGACCTTGTGAAGAACGCCCTGCGGATGCGCCCTGACCGAGTCATCATTGGGGAATGCCGCGGCGCAGAAACACTCGACATGCTCCAGGCCATGAACACCGGTCACGATGGCTCACTGACCACCGTCCATGCCAACAACCCGCGTGACGCGGTGGCCCGTATCGAGACGATGATTACTATGGGCGGGGTCGATCTACCGCTGAAGGCGATCCGACAACAACTGGCTTCGGCTGTGGACCTCGTAATCCAGGCCAGTCGCTTGCAAGGCGGACCTCGCAAAATCACCTACATCACGGAAGTCCTGAATATGGAACAGGACACGATCATCATGCAGGACATCTTCCGCTTTGTCCAAGACGGAGTCGACGCGGATGGGAAGACATTCGGTCACTTCGAAGCGACCGGCGTCCGCCCCTCCTTCATGCCCCGACTGGAGGCTGCGGGCATTCGGTTGCCACAGAACCTCTTCGCAGCCCGATCTCTCGGGAATTAAGGCTGCAACTTCAGCTTCGGTCTGGCATGTGAGTCAGACCGGAGCAGATCGCAGGGGGCTGTCCTTCGGCGGTCACTGCTGTTCGGCGGAGCACTGGTCCACGGGGGCTGGGCTTCGGGAAACTGTTTCTCCCTGAGACTGGGATTTCTGCCATGGATCCGTTGCTCATTTCCGGACTCGCGTTTGCGGGCGTCACTGGTTTGGTCTTTGCCGTCTCGTCCCTTTTCAGCGAGAAAGGGAACAATACGATCGAAGACCGGCTGCAGGTTCTCGCTGGGAAGAAGCAAGCTGGCGAAGATACATTGACCCGAGAGGCTCTGCTCAAGGATGGACTCGAGGGACTCAATGGGATCTTTAAATCGATCGCCGATCGATTCGATCTGAAACTGATGTTCCAGCAGGCCGACTCCCCGATCTCCCCGGAGACCTTCATTCTCATCAGTGGGGGCAGCGGATTACTGGGAGGGATCATCTGCTTTTTTGCCGTACCGCAAGTGGCATTTGTCCCACTGGCCACCATCTTGATGGGATCATTTCCACTCTTGTGGATGATGTTTCGACGCGGACGACGACTTTCCAGATTCAGCCAGCAGTTGCCCGAGGCCCTGTCCCTCATCGCTCGAGCCCTGCGTTCCGGACACAGCTTGGCATCGGGATTGAAGGTCGTCTGTGACGAGATGACACCTCCGATTTCGAAGGAAATCAATATCACATATGAGGAACAGAATCTCGGCATCCCACTCGATCAAGCCCTCAAGAACATGTTCAAGCGGGTGCCGAACCTCGACCTCAAGTTCTTTGCGACCGCCGTGGCGATTCAGCGGCAGTCGGGGGGCGACCTCGCCGAAATCCTGGACAAGATTTCACAGGTGACGCGCCAGCGCCAGGAGTTACTCGGCCATGTGCAGGCCCTCACCGGAGAAGGCCGCATCAGCGGCATCGTACTGATGATCCTGCCAATTGCATTGTTCCTGTGCGTCTGGAAGATGAACCCCGACTACGTGATGCTCCTGTTTACGGACGAGCTGGGGCGCAAGATGGTCGGGGGAGCCATCGTCCTTCAAATCCTCGGAGCTTGGTCGATCAAGAAGATCATTCAAATCAAAGTGTGACCCCCGCGCCATCACCTCGGGAACGGTTCTGTTCCCGTTCTCAGACCCGATCGATGCAGGCGACGATTGACCCACCCGCTCCCTGCGGGATGACCGGAGTGAAACATGGACACGACATACCTGATCCCGTTCGCCATCGCTGGCTCCATCACCGCCGGAGTGTGGTGTGTTTCCTCGCTGTTCTTTGGCGAGAAGGAGGACCGCACCTCTGAACGGCTCAAAGAGCTGCGTGATCCGCGCCGCCGCAAGGAACTCAAGCCCGAGAATAACAGTGTCGGCGGCATGCTCAAAGCGGCCGCACCGACGCTCTCCAAAGCACTCCAGCCCAAAAACGAACTGGAGCAGAACAAGCTCAAGGTGGAATTGGCCAATGGCGGGTATTCTTCCCCGCATGCGCCCATGATCTACCTTTCGTTGAAGATGTTGTGCATGGGAGTGTTTGCAGTGCTGGGAGGCGGGATCGGCGTACTGACTCAAGGGGCTAGCACGAATGCCCTGATGGCCTTGGTCGGAGCCGCTGGGGTGGGTTTCTATTTGCCCGTCATTGGCCTGCGGGTGGCGGTCTCGATGCGCCAGGAAGCGATCTTTTTGTCCATGCCCGATGCTTTGGACTTACTGGTCGTCTGCGTCGAAGCCGGACTGGGACTGGATGCCGCCATGCGCCGAGTCAATGATGAACTTTCGGACACCGCGAAGGAACTCTGTCAGGAAATGACGGCCTGTAATATGCAACTGCAGATGGGCCGCGCACGGCGCGAAGTGCTGCACGACCTGGGTGTCCGAACCGGGGTCGACGATGTCAAAACGCTCGTGGCGATTCTGATCCAGGCGGAACGCTTTGGGGCCTCGATTGCGAACGCCCTGCGCGTGCAGTCCGACAGCATGCGCATCAAGCGGCGTCAGATGGCCGAAGAGCAAGCCCAAAAGACGGCGGTCAAGATTATTTTCCCGCTCGTGTTGTTCATCTTCCCCGGCATCTTCGTGGTCCTCGTCGGTCCGGCAGCCATTATGATGATCCGCCAGATGCTCACGAAATAGGACACTCCTCGCTGAAGCCGACACAGTCGCCGGAATCTCCGAGTCCGGTGAATCGACGCCAGCCAAGTAAAACATCCCCCAAGTCGGAGCGCCCCGCATGCGCTCGAGGGACGATCGCACGTCCCGTGGTCCACCGGATTCGGAGAATCCGGCGACTTTGCTGGCACTAACGCGGAGTGTCCGAAAGAGTGCTGTACCATCATCGCGAACGGGGCGGTCGAGGCTTAGGCTTCTGGACCCCGTTCGCCTTCTGCTCGAGCCGCTTCTCAATCAATTGCTGGATGAGTCCACCTGCACTCTTTATACCGATCCGCTTCCCAAAATCACCCAGTGCTTTGCCGTCCAGTTGGGGCTGATCCAATGTGCCACGGATGGGGAGTGGGATGACCTCCCCCTTCAGATTTTCCAATAGCGGCTGGCCTTCGATCCACTTGACCGGAATGGGAATCGAGAGTTGAAAGTCAATGGACTCATCGAGTCCGACCGAACCTTCACTCGTCACGATCAGATCCCCAAAACCGACCTGCAAATCTTGGTGGGAAACCCGTCCTTCGGCAAAGGCAAACGGCACTTGTTGCTCGTTGACGAGCATCCACTGAGTGTTCGCGGCGGGTTTGCGTCCCAGAATTGTCTGGAGTCCCGCCACAGCGCCGAGGATCTGACGAGTCAGCGGACCCGGCCCGACTTGTGCCGATTGAATGTCGAGAATCCCCTCGAGGCGACCCTCATAGGGCGGTGTCAACTCGACCCGTGCGGGTGAGGCCGACAGCGAGAACTTTCCCTCGATACTCGTCGAGGAACCCAAGAGTGGCGACACGTACCGCAACCACGTGTCACTCATCTCCTGCGTAAAGTCCACGTCTTCGAACACCGGACCGCCGTCAAACACAAGCCAGCGTCCATCAGGCGCAAACTCGATGCGAGGAGAGGCCACCCACCGTCCTTGGCCGATCGGCAACCGATTCGGGTTCAGTGACAGTTGGCGCTCCGACCAGTCGAGCTGGACGATGGCATTCTCAGACTTGAACCCCATGACATTCGCCGCTGTCCACTGGAGTTCAGCACTGACTCGAAGGGGTGCCACCGCTGCGATCTCCGGGCTCTCGTGCGTTGCCGCGGGCACAGCGGGTCGCAATGCGCCCACGATACGAATCTGCCCCAGCTTCAGTCCGTTGACTTGAATCTTGTCTGCCCATGCGTCGGGCAATGAGGCCAGCAGATCGGCCGGATTGAGGTCACACGTTCCGGACAAATCGCACACCGACGCTCCGGGCAAATCGGCCATTGTCCCCGCAAAGTCAGCATTGATGATCGGTGTGCGCAGCTGGGCAGTCTCGATCGTGAGTTGCATTCCCAAGAGGTCGCCCTGCCCTTCCACGGCGATTTGCAAATCATCCCCCACCCAGCGAAATGGCTCGGCCTGCGCAGCGCCGGGACTCAGACGTACATCGAGATGGGGAACATCCAACCGAGCAGCCAGCAGCAGCCCTTCTCCAGAAGGGATGACTTCCGCCATGGCTTTCAACGAGATCTCTCCGGAGACCTCGCGCTCCGCAGTCAGTGGAGTGAGCCACGGCGAAAGCACGGTCAACGGTACGGACGGCACAACCAGTTTCAATTTCCCACTACCGATTCCCGTCGACGGGGCATCCGGGAGATCCCAGCGTAGCTCACCCGTCAGGGGTTGCTCAACAGCCGGTTCACGCAAGACCGCGGTCAGCTCACCCACGAATTCCTCGCTGCCTGCTGCCTGACTTTTCAGCGTGGCCTGCTGGAGATCAATCACCGCGATCACCTGCCCGAGTGGCGGTGTCTCGGAGGTGAACACCGAGCGAGGAGCATCAGGGGATATGGCAGGAAGTCCAGCCACGGGAACTGCATTCTGTGCCTGTACTGTGGCAGCTGTATCCGTTGCGGGCTCAGTACGGTATTCCTCGCGAATCGTGATTTCTCCACCGGTCAGTTGAAGATCGATCAACGATCGGCGACCTCGGCTCTGTGTGTTCGCGGAGAGCCGTTTTAAGACCTGGTCGTAGTTGGTCCTGCCACCGTCAATATAGACATGCAGCACTGGCTGTTCGATGGCGATCAGGCCGAGATCATCTGTTGATTGGGCAAAGTCCCATATCGAGCGAGAGAGTGTCACATGCTTGGCCCGCAGTGAGGGGCGGCCCTGGTCGTCGGGGATGACGATGTCATTCAACTGAATCGGCGATGTCCACCCCGCTGAGGCCGACCCGATGACCACCCCCGGGGGAAGACCCGGAATGAGCCATCCCGGCACTTGGTGACGCAATCGAGTCTGCGTCACGATCTGCGGAGCAAATCCCAGCACTGTCAACAACGCCAGCATCGGCAGCAGGCATCCGCACCCCGCCTTGCGCGGCTTTCGCGGCGGCGCAGCTGCGGGCACGGATGCCACGGGAGCATCTCCAGTGCGACCCGGATCCCCGATAGCCTGCGTATGAACCTCTGACATCACAGACCTCCCTGTTCATCGGTGACTCGAACCACCCCAGCGAATTCTCCCATGCCATCATATGCAACCCATCTCGAAGTGGGGAGACTGGCCATCCGCCGCGGTCCATAGCTCGGAGCGAGAGGCGGGAGGATGTGTGTTCTACTCCGTCAGCAACGGCGTTAAGGACTTGGTCCAATACAATATCCCGATTTGAGTCCCGGAGAATGGAACACAAAGGTCGCGAAGGACGCGAAGGGGTCTGTTCCAAGTGTCTGTGAGTCCTTGGCGTCCTTGGTGTTCAAAATCAAATCGGGAAGTTGTTTCGGACCAGTTCCTAACTGGGCGTGCGGTGCTGTTGGTGGCGAGCAGGTCGGGGGTTTCAGAGCGAAGGGGCCGGCCAGTGGTGGTGATTTGACCGCCAGCCCAGACCTCAGCGCTCACTCCTCACCCGGCTTTTCCAAAGTGTCCGTACTGTGAAATGCATTCTTGCGTCGTGTGTTAGCCTGGGGCGGAATTCCATCAAGCAACACAGCATGGCACGAGGACAGCGAGATCCTCGGCGGGGTGGTCCAGACGCTGCTTTGAGCGTCTGGGTTGTGGAACAACAAGAGGCTACAGCGGGCACGCCCTCTTTATCAATCCCTCTTGTTTCTGCGTCACCCAGACATCCAAAGCGATGTCTGGGCTACCCCGCTGACACCATTCCAGCACGGAAGCGATGTCACTTTCCGCTTTGTCAGTCAGCAGAACACGGTAGTTCACGCTACTTGTCCGATTCGAGAATACAGTACTTCTTCGCAAGTGCCTTCAACGCTTTGCGGGCCAGCTTGACTCGTCCTGCTTTCACATCCGCCAATCCCTCGCGAATCGCGGCCACGGTCTCATCGCGGTCCGCTTTTGCCGCCTGTTCGACGAGTCGTTGATACGCCGAAGCGTCCTGCACGACAACCTCTGCCTTGCCGTTGACCGTCAGCACAACCGGCGAACCGGTCTCGTGGAGACGACGCAGATAGTCCGCCGATTGCCGCTTGAAATTGGTCAGGGAGTCGATTCCGTTTTCCAGGTCGAGCATCAGAGCCTCACTCTATTCGCACTGAATTCGATGCGAATTGGATGCTAGTGATTTTCGAGGCCGAAGGGAAGTCGAGTGGTCTCCCGGTGGCC
>JANOKO010001312.1:0-1036 GCA_031419335.1 Planctomycetota bacterium | reverse complement strand
ACTCAACCGACGCAATTCCTGTCGATCACGTCGCCAGCAATCGCACCCCGAACGAATGAGATCGAATACGTCATTGCATCGTTGTGCGTCCTATCAAGAGGGAAGCTTACCCCGCCATTCTGTGAGCCGACTCGGCCGATACTTATGCCACTACTTAATCAGCTTCGCGTCCGCGAAATCGACATGCCGCAGCGGGCCGATCTTGCCATCTTCGGTCGAGGTCACAATCTCCAGCGTTCTGACATCCGCCATATCGAGATCGAGGCTGGTTGGTGCGGCATCCCAGCGGACCGATTGCTCCCACAGTGGCTTGCCGTCGGCCAGAATCTGGACCACCACCACCGGCTCAAAGCGGGCTCGCTCGGTGGCGTTCTCGTCAATCCCCACGACCATCCGCAGCTTGCGGTACTGCCGATTCAGCGTGAATTCGAGCTTGGTCTGGGGATGCACCAACAGCCCCTCGAAGTACGGCTTGCCCCCGACCTTGAGTGGGACTTTCTGTAACGTGCTCGATGAATACGCATGGCTGCGAACAGCCACCGTCGACTCGGAGACACCCGTGGGTAGCGATTGCCGAGTCATCGCTTTTAGAAGTGGCACAATACGCCCCAATCCGAAGTCGAGTGACCGCAGCGACTCGACCGGAACTTCCAGGGGGATCCCCGAGGACAGATCCAGGCGGGCCTTCCCCTCCTGAATCTCGATCCCTTTCAAGCGCAGACGCGACCCATTAGCAGTCACCACCTCGCAGATGGAACTGCCTGCGACGGTCCTATGTGTGGCATAGACGACCCCCACGATCTTCTCGCGAGGCACTTTGACCTCGCGTCCGCGCGAAATCAGCGTCACGGCATCAGCTGCGACCGAACCGATTGTGCCGCCGACGAAGTCGAGATTGTCCCCTTTGCGCACGATCAGCAGATCGGACTGCGAGACCTTCATCCGCATCTCGTCCCAAGCCGCGAGCTGAGCGGCATCCACCGCGGCCAACAAGACGCTATGAACTTTGTCCGTCGGCAGGGTCACTGTCCCCAGC
>JANOKO010001311.1:0-1651 GCA_031419335.1 Planctomycetota bacterium | reverse complement strand
TTGCGGTTGAAGATCGCACTGGCGGTCAGATCCCAACTGACAGGCTCGCGGACATCGATCTCGGGCTGCTGGGGCTTGTTGGAGAGATCCTTCTCCTGCCGACTGAGTAAGTAATGCGAGAGCGGACTGACTTGGTTCTTTCCTTCCGGGAGGATGCCGACAATGCGGACCGGGCGCTGTTCTTCTTGCCCCATGATGTGAAAGCTCATCATGCCCCACATCTCGACGGTGGGGGTCGTGGCGACGACTTCAGAGCCGACCGATTCCGCAATGATCCGTATGATGCGCTGGGGATCCTGGAACCCGTCCGAGTTGTGCGTGATGATCGCGACATCCGACAGCAGCCCGCGCAAGCGGTCCTGCATCTCGCCGCTGAATCCCGCCATGACGCTGTTGACGACAATCATCGTTGCCACCCCCAGCGTGACGCTGATGATGCTGACGAAGGCAATCATGCGAGTTTTGAGGTACTTCGTGGCCAACAAGAGCTTGTACATACGCCGCCCGGCTCCTTCCTCCATCCAGTCGGGACGAACTGCCCCCACGTACGGATCCATCCGGACCGGCAGTTTTCACCGCAGGGCACGAATTGGTCAAGAGGAGTTCTCTGAAGTCGGACCGGGAATCCTGCTTGTCCCGAGCAGAACCCACCCACACATGACTCCCAACCCCCGATCGGAAGGTCATCACCCATCCAGCGAATCAACAGAGACAGGTGACTGATTGTGAACCGCTTCCGCGCCCCGGGGAAGGCGCGCTGCCAGATTTCGCGTACCAAGAGACTTCGGAAGGAGTGTGG
This sequence comes from Planctomycetota bacterium, assembly GCA_031419335.1. Taxonomy (GTDB): domain Bacteria; phylum Planctomycetota; class Planctomycetia; order Planctomycetales; family Planctomycetaceae; genus TH-plancto1. Next base: position 852 of record JANOKO010001311.1, on the reverse strand, counting down.
TCGCCATTCTACGTAGTATCCCGGCCCTCGGCCCCCACGGGGCCCCACTCGAAAGCCCAGGGCGCTGCCCTGGGAACTCAAATGCCCAACAGCCCCCAAGGCCCAACGGCCCGCGACTCGACTTCGCACGCCCTACGACCCGCTGGCCGACCACATTGTTCCCCCACCTCGTTCACCCAGCGTCTGGCAGGGAGCGAGTGGCGGCCCGTGGGGCCTTGATGGGTGAGAAGGCCGTGTGTTCCCAGGGCTGCGGCCCTGGGCTTTCGAGTCAGGCCCCGTGGGGGCGAAGAGTGTGCTGGCTGCGATGGTCCTTGCGTAGGATGGCGACCACACTCCTTCCGAAGTCTGTCGGGTCAGTTATCACTGGCCGGTCGCCAAAACAGATCGCCTACGGTCCGGTGATCGTCAGGGTTGTAAAGCTGATGTTGAGATTCGTTCCATTCCCGACTGTCGTGTCGACATTATCTGCCTTTTGATCGCTGATCGTGCTCTCGATGGTGGTGGGCCCAAATTTAACGGTCAGTGGTGCCGGGGTGTTCTGGATCACGAGCGGGATTCCGATCGAGTCGTTGAGGATGGTCGTGCCGATCGTCAACGCTCCGGACGCGGTGTCCAGCAGGATGCCGTGAGTAGGACTATTGTCCGAGCGGACCGTTCCCAACACCACCGCCAGAGCCAGGGGATCAAGACTCAACGCCGGGCCATTCGTTGTGGTAATCACACCCGCTGAAGTGGCCAGCGCAAAGGTCGTCCCGCCTCCCTTGGTGTCGACGAGGACTCCCGTGCCTGTGTCGTTAAACACATTCAGGGTCGAAATCGACAGACTGCCTGTCGGGTCGATCAACCGCAATC
>JANOKO010001310.1:0-4860 GCA_031419335.1 Planctomycetota bacterium | reverse complement strand
TCCGGAACCTCAGCGCGAGGCTCCTCGACGTTCAACAATGTGGACAACTCAGTCTCCTGATGGGAACACGAGAATTCGAGACCGCTCACCATGAGCCGCCCCAGCGAATTACCAGACAAATACTCAATAGAACGGGATGGAGCGTTCCCGAGGAACGGGGCACTCCTCCCGCACAGGATTACGATTGGACGGTCAGCGACGTTTCAGCGAATCCTTCTGGCTCCCAGACCGGATACTTCCAGCGCAGGGTCCGGGGCGGGACTGGCGGCCATCCACGGGCCGAAACGTCCAACCGCACACACCCGGATTCTGACTGCGGGTGCAATTCCAGATGTGTATCGACGACTCCCGCCAGGGAATCCAAATCCTCACGAGCCAGGCTGTCCTTTGACGAACTCGTCCCGGAACAAGATTGAACGACAGCGAACGAACAGCAAAGCCGATCCGCATGGCGCTCCAGGTTTTGTAGCACCGTGCGAGTGCTCTTCGAATCTCGCCACAGCAACCCCTCCAGAGAATCGATGACAATCAATTGGAACTGATACTGTTCCAACGAGTCGAGATAACTCTCCAGCTGGAACTCCTCCGTCTTCCGCCCGCGCAGGGCTTCAACACACAGTCGTTCGTGCAGTGTGCAGCGAAAGATGTCGCGGGCATCAGCCACTTGACGAATACGATCGACGATCGTCTCGCGATGCAGATCGCTGTTGATGTACAGCACCGGACCAGCACCCATCATGAACGTCTGGAGCCAGTTCTGTCCGGTGGCCACCGACATTGCCAAATCGATCGCCAGCCAGGTCGTCCCGCTTCCCGGCGGACCGACCAGACTCATCGTCTCCCCCGCCCGAAGCAATCCATGCATGATGGGACGCCGCAGGTCGGGAGGCTGCGAGAACCTCAAGGGCTGACCTGCGACCATCGGCATCGAGACAACGCTTCTGTCAGCGTCCTGTTGGTGGAAAACAGACTGGGGCTCCCCACCGTTCTGATATTTATCCGGAATGAACTGTTCTGGACGTGGAGGGATCGCGATCCGATGGGGATCGATGGGGGTCTTGGCCCAGACCCGGAGTTGTTCGACCCACGGTCTAAAGACTTGGCGTGCAATGTCATGGCGCGGCATGCCATTAGCCTGCAGCAACTCCCAGCATTGGAGAGCGACCTCCAACGCTTGATTCTGGGAACGCGCCAGCGACGCTTTGATCTCATGCCCTGCCCGATATACGATCTGTTCACTGTCCATCTCGGGATTGCCGAACATCACTGACGAGGGCACACGGACCTCCGCCTGACGTTTCACCTCCCGGCGTGTCTTCCGGAATTGCTCGATCCGCTCTTCATCCGGTCTCAGCCAGTGGATGGTCGAAGCGGCACTGAGGCAGTAGTACGTGCGGTACAGACTCTCGGCTTCCTGAAGCAGCGGAGTCGTCGGAAACTCCGGGCCATCGTTGTAGCTCCGAACAGTGTTCTCCATCCCTTGGGTTTTCGACTGGCGGCCCCTCCGACGTTTTGGAGCCAGTGGCTGATCAGTGGTAATCGATTCAGACTTCAAATGATCTCTCCGACAAAACACGAAACGTGATCGCAGCACCATGCCGCGATCTTCCCCCAGCAGGATCACACGAACCTACTGGTCAACACCTTGATCGCAGACTCGCTGACGAGAGTTTCGCCAGGAGTTCCTTCGAGTTCATGATTACCCGTGGATGACTCTTCTCAGTGTCACAACGGGCGCAACTTCAACGCCGACCCGCTGGCTGATTTTCAGCCAAGGGCAAGTAGACGCTCTGCAACAGACCACGAAACGTGATCACGGCACCATGCCGTAAACATCCCTGTCAGGATCAGTTGATCCGGTAAGGGAACACCTTGAGCGCGGACTCGCTGGCGGGTATTCCGCCAGGAGATCCATTGAGTTCCTGATGGCCCGTGGACGACACCCCTTGGTGTCATCACGGGCACAACTTCAGCGCCAACCCTTGGCTGAATTTCAGCCAAGGGTACACGGGCACTCTTCATCAGACCACGACAAGTGTTCGCCGCTCCATGCCACGACCTTCCCAAGCAGGATCGTACGATCCTGCTGGTCAACACCTTGAGCGCAGACTCGCTGGCGAGTACATCGCCAGGAGCAAGCTGAGTTTCCGGTTGTCTGAGGCAACACCCCGTTGATGGTTACAACATGATCGCCGACCCACAGGCTGGACTTCAGCCAAGGGCACAGGGGTACTCATCATCAGACCACGACAAATGTTTGCGGCACCAAACCGCAAGCGTTCCCTGCAGGATCAGTTGATCCTGCAGGGGGACACCTTCAGCTCAGGCTCGCTGGCGAGCAATTCGCCAGGAGGACCATTGAGTTCCTGATTGCTCGTGGATGAAACGCTTTGGAGTCAACCACGAGCACATCTCCAGCGTCGCACCCGAGGCTGAAGATCAACGAGGCTTGGGACGCCAGATCACGATCGATGAGTCGTCAGTGCCCACGGTCGATGACCGAAGTCGTTTTGGACTCAGAGCCGTCCATGCCAACCGCTACTGCCGAACCAGTGATTCACGAGCTGACCTCGTTCGAACCGCAGGGCCATGTGCGCAATTTTCCCCTCCCTACTATTGAGAAGCTCTTGTGCGGGGTCGCCTGAGTGGCTGATGACCGGACTTTCTTGAGATTTTGTCCGGTCGGTGTTGTATCTCCTGTTCCCATCAGCGTTCCTGACGACAACTATTTTTGAGAACGACCAGTCTGGGATCGCAACTTCCAGAATCGAGTCCTGATCCTGAGCAACCCACAGTTCACTCTCAGGCAACTGAGCAACCGAAACGCCCGGTCACTCCACGGGTTGAAACGAGTAGCCTCGTTTCTCGCCAGGGTAGGCATGCCCAAAACGAACGCGTGATCGCCAGCCTCGCTCGTCCTCGCACCAGGCAATCGAATTTCCCTCTGGCTGATGCCCTTCACTTCCGATCCCCTCAGCAATTGCCTTTCGCGGTCTCGACAACGGCGTCTTGATCCGGCCCACCATCGTGTCCAACGACGAGTACCCGCGCGAATGGCGATTCCAGGCTGACAATGCTTCGACTTCTGACAGCAACCCTCGTCCCGCGACCAGACCGCGAGCGAGGCTGTCGGGCAACCCTCTGGGAATTTTGAGGGCAGCATGGTTATGCCGCTGCCAGCGTCCGTGCCCACGATGAAAGTGGAACAGATGCCACCGACAGTCAACATCGATCCCCAGCCCCCAGTTCTCCCACACCCGATTCCCATCAAACCGGAACGGTTTGTTCTGTCGAGGTGTCCAGATCCGATGCGCCTCGTTCCCTGGAGTTGCTGGAATCGCCGTCCCCGCCACCTGCATCCGTATCCGCTCCGTCACTCGAACCCGCTCCGCCCAGGCACAGGCCTCTTCCACCAGTTCCTCAACTGTGATGGTCGCCGCATCGACCTGCACGATCCTGGCCAGCCGCACCCAACCCTCAAGCCCCTTTCCAGTCGGCTCAAACCCCTCCGACCGCAACCGAGCATTCAGCTCCGGTAGACACGCCTCCCGGATCGAATACTCCAGGGGCGACAGAGCCGAACCGCAGGCATTCGCCTGCGAAAACAGTGTGTTTTCAGGGGTGGTGGCAGCAATCATGACACGTTCTCACGGGGATGTGTATATGTGTACACTTCCCCGTGAGGAGTGTCAATCGAAAAGTCATTTCAGACTCGTGTTCAAGACAAATCCCCACAGTTGGGCGTCCGGTTGGGATAGTGACCGTGCTTGCTCTTCCAACAGCGTTCTTGCCTCATCGCATGTCCATTTGGGCGTCTTTCGATGGCGATCATCTGCCGAATTCCATTGATCACAGCGAAACCATGCCACCAGATAGATGCCGCGCGAACATGAGTTGTCTTTCAGATATCGATCTCGAAGCTGTGACTCCATTGCGGTCTGCAACTCCGCGTGCCAACAGCCTTTGACCTCGACGATGACATGTACGGGGGCGAGGCTTCCCTCCAGCGTCGCCGCCACATAAAGATCCGTTCGCTCCCCAGGTCCCGCATTGCCACGACGGATTTCGACCTCGCGGAGGGAGACGATCCCACACCGCTGCAGATCCTCTCTTAGGTGGCGAGCCACGTAGTCGGAGACTCCATTCTCATCGATGGGCTCCCAGGATTTTCCACTACGGTTAAAGTCCCACAAGTCACGAACAGATGGGGTTTCGCCATGGAGCTTTTGCTGTAGCCGCTCCAACGACTCCACGATCACGAGTTGAAGTTCCTCATCATTACGGACCAGTCGGCCCGACCGGACCCGCGTGAGTTGCCGGAGGTCCTGCACAGTCAGTGGCTGCCATGTGGTGACGAGCATGTGCTGTCTCGCATCGATGTGGACACTACTCAAGAACTTCAGATGTGACATTCGGGGTTGCAGCCATTCGATGGCCGAAACAGCTGCAGTCGTACCGCGGGCAATCAGTACCCGAAGAACTTGATCCCGATATTCTTTGGCCATATCGCGTGGCCGCATGATATGAACGCCATCGCGGTCTAGGTCTTCCGCAATGGGATAGATTCGTTCCAACTGAAGGTACAACTCCGCCAGCTGAGATTCGGAAAGATCGTCCATGGGGCGGCGCGAGATCTTTTGGTCTTGAGCAACGACTTCCATCACCTTCAGGAAAAAGGCGTCATCTGCCATGAACTCTGGCCACAGAACCGACCATCCCTTTCCGTGAGCGGCACACCAGAGTGCGATCGCGGCCTGTTCGGCATACGCCCTCGATCGATCGTCGTCCCGGCACAAACAGACCTGTTCAGCGTATTCCCGAGAGGGGACATGACTGTGCTGCAACAGAGTCTCGATCAAG
>JANOKO010001309.1:0-4287 GCA_031419335.1 Planctomycetota bacterium | reverse complement strand
TCGAAGCCCGCCGCCGCAGCCCCGCCGGATTGCGTACTCGTTTATCGGTCCAAGGAACTCAAGGACATCCTGCCGCCGGAGTTGCAGGTCGCCTACGAGCAGACGCAGGCCACCGACCTGACCGGCAACCTGTGCGTGCTGTACGTGGCGATGACGCGAGCGGTGCATGCCCTGCACATGATCCTTCCCGCCAAGGAAAGCCAGTCAATTCCCAAGACGCTGGCGGGACTGTTGATGGTCGGGCTCGGGGGCGGACAATCGGTCACACCAGGGGCGACGCTCTATGAGACCGGCGATCCGCAGTGGGTCGAGCAATGTCCAGCCCTGCAACGGTCCGTCGACACTTCTCAGGCTGAGACGACTCCCGCTCATATCGAGTTCGCCGAACTCACCGGAGGCCGCCGCCGGGGCCTGGAGCGGATCATCCCCTCGCAGCTCGGCGACAAGGCCACGCCGGTGAAACTCGCCAGCGTCCTGCCGCTCGGTGAGTCGGTCGGGGTCGATCGCGGCACGCTGTTCCATGCCTGGCTCGAACGGGTGACATGGCTCGAAGACGGAGTCCCGTCGGACGATGAGCTGCGGCAGATCGCGGAGGTCATGCGAGTGCAGCCCCTAGACAGGGAACGCTGGCTGTTGGAATTCCACGCGATGCTCCAGCGACCCAGCATCGCGGCGTTGCTCTCCCGCCGCAGCGATCAGCGGGGGCATTCGCCCATGAGCGGTCCTGAACGGATATCCGATCGGGAGGGCGAGGCTCCTGCCGAGCCGCGACGTGGCGAGGGCATTGTTCCTGGCTCGCGGCTCAGCAGGAGCTTCACCCTCCCGCTGGCAGTGCCAGTTGAACTCGCCGCCGGAGAATGCGAACTCGACCTCCATCAGGAGCGACGACTGAACGTGATCGATGCCGGTCGCACGATCTCCGGCAGCATCGACCGGCTGGTCCTCATCCGGCGGAATGGGCAAGTCGTCGCAGCCGACATCATCGACTACAAGACCGATGTCCTCCTCGGTGACGAAGAGACCGCCGTGCGAGACAAGGTGGCTGCCTACCGTGACCAACTGCGGTCCTACACCCGGGCCATCGCTCTGATGTACAAGCTCACACCCGAGCGGATCACCACGCGGCTGGTCATGCTCGCGACGGGACGGGTCGAGACGGTAGAGTTCGGCCCATGAACTCCTTTCGCTTTCTCCACGCCGCCGACCTGCACCTCGACTGTCCGCTCAAAGGGCTGGAGCAGTACGAGGGGGCTCCGGTGCAACAGATTCGGGACTCGACACGGCGGGCGCTGGAGAACCTGATCGAACTGGCGATCCAGGAGCAGGTGGCGTTCGTGGTGATCGCGGGCGATCTGTTCGATGGCAAATGGACCGACATCCAGACCGGCCTGTGGACGGCCAATCAGTTCCGGCGGTTGGAGAAGCAGGGGATCAAGGTCTACCTGATTCGCGGCAACCACGACTCGATGTCCGAGGCCGCGCTGAAGATCACATGGGCCCGCAACGTGTTCGAGTTCCCCACCGACCAACCCACGACAGTGATCGACGAACGCACGGGAGCGGCCCTGCATGGGCAGGGGTTCGCCGCGCGCGAGTGTGCCGTCGATCTCGCGCAAAGCTACCCGCCCGCCGATCCGAGTCGCGTCAACATCGGGCTGCTGCACACGAGTCTCATGGGGGATGCCCAGCACGATGCCTATGCCCCGACGACGCCCGAAGTGCTGATCAGCAAGCGGTACGACTACTGGGCTCTCGGGCATATTCATGCCCATCGCATCGTGCATCCGTCGCCGTGCATCGTCTATCCCGGATGTACTCAGGGTCGGCACATCCGCGAACCGGGGGCCAAGGGGTGCCTGCTGGTCTCCGTCGAGGGCCACACCTGTCGTCCGGAGTTTCGCGAGACGGATGTCCTGCGCTGGCAGTTGGTGACGGTCGACCTCCCGGCCTCGGCCCAGAGGCCCGAGATGCTCGAAGCGGTCCACGCGCAGTTGGAGTCCTGTCGTCGACAGTCGCAGGGCAGGTTCAGCGCGGTGCGTCTGACGCTGACCGGTCGTTGCGAGTTCCATCACGAGGTCGAGCAGCCGCAAGGCCGCATCGAGATCCTCGGCGAGATTCGCAACGTGGCCAATCAGTGGGACGACCTGTGGATCGAGAAGGTCGAACTCGAAACCGCGCCACCGGTCGATGTCGAGGCCCTCCGCGCTGGGCAGGATCTGTTCGGCGAACTGCTGAGGGACTTCGACCGCTGGCACCAGGCCGACGACGCGGAACTCGGCGTCCTGGCCAAGGAGCTGACCCCGCTGGCCCAAAAGATCGGCAGCGTGATCCCGAAGAACGATCTTGATCTCTCTGATCCGGAGAAGATTCGCCACTGGCTGCGCCAGGCGGAGTCGATTGTGCTGGGTCTGGCCCCCAGCGGTGAGTGACCGGCGTGTGTGAGCCACATTTCCAACGGCCTTCGGTTAGTCCAACAGGCACGTCGGTCACGTGCCACACAATCCCTAGAGCATTTTCACTGTCTCTGTTCAGTCCGATCAGACAGGAATGTCTGTGCCACTCCCAGTGGGGCAGACATTCCTGTCTGCCTTCTGACTGAAGACCCATTGCGAAAGTGCTCGAAGGATTGAAGGCTCATCCAAGGAGTGGACCGATCCGGAGAAACCGCGATGAACTCAGACTCGTCACGGAAGTCGCAGACTGCCGACGGTGACGCTCCCCACATTCCCATGTCTCACCGCTTGATGGCCCAGCGGAGTTTGGCCGGGATTGAGCGAGGATTCGAGTATTGCTCTTCCGTTGCAGCACGAATGACATCCGGGGCAATCTCGGCGTAGTCCCCGGCTGTCAGCCCCCGTTTGAAGGCTTGCTTCACCCGGCGATCTTCGCCCGAATGGAAGGTCAGAATGGCCACTCGACCTCTCGACTTCAGACCATGAGGCAATTGTTTGAGGAACTGGTCCAGAACACTGAACTCGTCGTTGACGGCGATCCGAATCGCCTGAAACACACGCTGTATTGTGGCCGTCGTGGCCTCGGTGGACGACCGAGAAATCGTGCGACGAACCAGTTCTGCCAAGTCCATGGTCGTGGTCAGTGGGTATTCCGATTGAGCCTTGGCGATCTCCTTCGCCAGCAGCACGGCTTGCGGTTCATCCGCGTTCTCGGCCAGGATTCTGGCCAATTCCTCGACGCTGAACTGGCTGATCCATTCCGCAGCAGATCTCCCGCGCTGGGGGTTCATTCGCATGTCGAGTGGACCATCCTGTTTATAGGAAAAGCCTCGGGCCGGGTCGTCAATCTGCATCGAGGAGAGACCCAAATCCGCGAGTACGACATCGGCCCCCTCGGGAGCATGCTCGGCGAGAGTCCGAGTGAATCCGGCGAAATTCGTCCGTACGACGATAAGTGATTCCGGTGGAATTCCCAACTCCCGCAGACGCTGCTCCGTCTTGGGAAGTTCCAGCGGGTCCGCATCCAGGGCAATCAGGCGACCACTCGGCTGGATGGCTCGAAGCAACTCGCGAGAATGTCCACCGTATCCCACGGTGCAATCGACGGCGGTATCTCCGGGGCGAGGTCGGAGGAGTTCCATGATCTCCTGGACCATAATCGGTCGGTGAGTCCCCGCCGGAGTCTTCCCACTGGCAATGACCTTGGCGACATCTTCTGCATATCGGTCGGGCTGGAGTTCCTTGTACTTCTGGTCGAATTGGCGCGGATTCTTCCCCGGATAGCGAGGGCGACGAGACGGTTTATCGGGAGGGGGAGTGGTCACAGGGGATCGCGAGCCAGAGTACGGAAGCGGTGTGCCACTACTGTAACAGAAGTCGTCAGCCTGCTGGTCGAACCGTGTGAGTTTCGCTGGCTCCAGACAGCAGAGAGTCTTCAATCAGGCTGAATGTTCTCCTCAAGCATCGCCCGTTGACAGCGATTCACGAACGCCCGACAATCCTGCCGGATCAAAGCGGTCTAGTGCCGAATGCACTGGCTACGTTCCAGCGACTGGAGTGCAGTGGTGGTGTCTGGCTCCTGCGTTCAGAGAAGTCCTGTTCGTCATGGAAGCCCCCCACCGTGGATGAAGCCATTCGTAAAGCGCAGGTTCTGGTCGAAGCCCTCGGTTGGATTCGCCAGTTTCGCGATCGGTATGTGGTCATCAAGCTGGGCGGGTCCGCTTTGGAAGAGACCGAAGCGGTGCGGCAGTGCCTGAGCGATGTGCTGTTCATGGAGGCGGTTGGGATGCGTCCGATCCTGATCCACGGGGGTGGCAAGGCCATCAACAAGGCC
>JANOKO010001308.1:0-5105 GCA_031419335.1 Planctomycetota bacterium | reverse complement strand
CAAGAAGTTCATAGGTCGGCCCACGTGATGCGTTTTCTGCCATCCCTCCGGGATGGGTTGATCGCAGCGACCTCCTTCCGGTGGTATCGCTGCGCTCAACCACCGGCTAATGGCTGTGACCCCTGCCGGGGTCGGACGAGTCGGGGCCATGCGCCAAGCCTCCTGACCCCGCCACCCAGGCGTTCAGGGATGACACTCATGAGTTCAGCGGGGTAGCACCGGTTGGCAGCCTGGGGCCTACCGGTGTGCCAGCGGCATGGGAGGTTCTTCGGATGTGAGGCTCGTCGCCAAAACTCTTCCAACTGGCCTCCCATACCACCCGAGGCTTGAGACTCTTCCTTCGGCGATCCCATCATTCTTCTCCTCCCCCAATCTGTGAAAATCTGCGTAATCTGTGGATCGATCTCTTCTCCGATCTCACGCATCTCAGGGACCGAGGAAGTCATCCACAGATTGCACAGATTTTCACAGATTGGATGAGAGGGGAGGGACACGCTTGAGCAGGGTAGCACCGGTTGGCCGCTTTGGGCTACCGGTGTGCCAGCGGCATGGGAGGTGGGCACGGGGGCGATGTATGCCAACGTCCCTCTTTCTGCCCCTGCGGCCCCGGTCGAGTCCCTTCCGTCCCCACCGAAGGCACCTCCCGCAATCTGTGAAAATCTGCGTAATCTGTGGATCGATCTCTTTTCCGATCTCACTCATCACGGGGACCGAAGAGGTCATCCACAGATTGCACAGATTTTCACAGATTGGAAGAGGGGGCAGGAACACGCTTGAGTTGTGTGACCGTCTGGCAGGGTAGCACCGGTTGGCCGCTTTGGGCCTACCGGTGTGCCAGCGGCATGAGAGGTGGGCACGGGGGCGATGTATGCCAACGTCCCGCTTTCTGCCCCTGCGGCCCCGGTCGAGTCCCTTCCGTCGCCACCGCAGACCCCTCCTCCCAATCTGTGTAAATCTGCGTAATCTGTGGATCAATCTACTCTTCAATCTCACGCATCCCAGGGACCGAAGAGTCATCCGCAGATTGCACAGATTTTCACAGATTGGAAGAGGAGGGTGGAGTACGCTTGAGTTGAGTGCAGGGCTGGGTTCCAATCGGGGGATGGAGAGTCATCTCCCGATCCATCCCGAACACGAAACGAGGCCATCCATGTCGCAGAATGATCCACTCACGTATGCCATCATCGGAGCGGCGATGGAGGTTCATCGCCAACTCGGGGCGGGGTTTCTGGAGTCGGTCTATCAGGAAGCATTGGCTCAGGAGTTTACGGAGCGCCAGATCCCGTTCCAGCGGGAGGTCGATCTGCCCGTGACATACAAGGGCCGCGTTCTTCACACGACGTTTCGCGCCGACTTTATCTGCCATGAAACGATCATTGTCGAGTTGAAGGCATTGGCAACTCTCACCGGAGTCGAGGAAGCCCAAGTCCTGAATTATCTCAAGGCGACCGGTTTGGAGTTCGCGCTGCTGCTCAACTTCGGCACTCCCTCACTTCAGCAGAAGCGGTTGATCCGTCATCATGATTGGCAGGAATTGCGTCCCTGATGAGATCCGACCTACCTCATCCCCAATCTGTGAAAATCTGCGTAATGCGTAATCTGTGGATCGCTCTCTTTTCCGAAATCATGCTGGTACGGGGACCGAAGAGGTCATCCACAGATTGCACAGATTTTCACAGATTGGAAGAGGGGGAGTGAGCTGGCAGGGTGGCTCAGACATTGCTTGGAATGTCTGGGTGACGAAGGAACATGAGGGTTGAATGACGGGCTGATCCCCCGTAACCTTGGGTCGCTCTGCAACTCATACACTCGAAACAGGAACTGGGCCATCCCGTCTGCCGGGATCACGTTGATCAACCACTCGCGTGTCAGCAGTCTCCCTCGCTTCTCTCAGAGGATTCCCACAAGTGCCCACACCTCGAAACTCATCGCGTCGTCAGTTCCTGCAAGGCATCGCAGCTGCGGGAACCGCTGGCATTTTGCTCCCGTCGTCGAACCGGGCTTTCGGCTTGGAAGCGTCGAGCGAGCGTCCGGTGTTTGCGACGATCGGTCTGCGGAATCAGGGCTGGACGATCACCAGCAAGTCGTTCGGCTTCGCGGATTTTGTGGCGCTGGCTGATGTCGACTCCAATGTGCTGGGCGAGAACGTCGCCAAGGTGGAAAAGGCTCAGGGGAAGAAGCCCGATGCTTATAAAGACTACCGCAAGATTCTGGAGCGCAAGGACATTGATGCGGTGATGATTGCCACGCCCGATCACTGGCACACGAAGATCGCGGTCGAGGCGATGCTGGCGGGCAAGGATGTTTACTGCGAAAAGCCGCTCACGTTGACGATCGACGAAGGGAAGCTGATCGAGAAGATCGTCACTCAGACTGGCCGTGTCTTTCAGGTCGGCACGATGCAGCGGACCGAAATCGACCAGCGCTTCTTGACGGCAATCGCGCTGATTCGAGACGGTCGCGTCGGGACGGTGAAGAAGGTGACGTGCGGCATCGAGGCTTTCGAATCGTCGCCCGTGCTTCCCGAGGTTCCCGTGCCGGAAGGACTCGATTGGGATCTCTGGCTCGGACCTGCCCCGGCGGTGCCGTACCGAGCCCTGCCTCAAATGCGTGAGGGCTACGGGGGTGGCGTTCCGCTGTTCAGCAATTGCCACTATGCGTTCCGGATGTGGCACGAGTACTCCGGAGGCAAGCTCACCGACTGGGGAGCCCATCACGTCGATATCGCCTGTTGGGCACTGGGAGCCACTGACACCGGCCCCCGCTTGGTGACCCCCGTCGAGTACAAGCTCCCGGTGGAATACAAGGACGGCCACCCCGTCCCTCGCGATCAGTACAACGTCGCGACCAAGTTCACGATCCGTGTCGACATGCCGAACGATGTCGAGATGATCATCACCAGTGAAGGGGACAACGGCATTCTGTTCGAGGGGACGGAAGGTCGGATCTTTGTCAACCGGGGCAAGCTGACTGGCAAGCCCGTGGAAGATCTGAAGGACAAACCGCTGCCGGACGGAGCGATCGAAAAACTCTACGGTGGCCCGGTCAGCGCGAACCACACCGCCAACTTCATCGAGGGGATGAAGTCGCGGAAGCAGCCGATCTCCGATGTCTGGTCCCATAACCGCATGCTGGAAATCTGCCACCTCTCGAACATCGCCATGCGTCTAGGCCGCCCCCTCCAGTGGGACCCCGTTAAGCGTGAGATCATCGGCGACACCCAGGCCAACTCGTTCCTCTCGCGCGAGAACCGCAAGGGGTTTGAGATCGACATGTAGCGTTGGTCGCTCACTGAGCGAAGTCGCGCCGGTTGGCCGCTTTGGGCGACAGGTGCGCCAACGGCAAGGGTGGTCCGCTCGGATGCGAGGCTCGACGCCAAGCTCTTCCCTCTGCGCCTCCGAAACCACCTAGGACTTGAGAGTCCTCAAGCTGCGCTCCCAGCTTCCATCTCCCTTCCCCAATCTGTGAAAATCTGCGTAATCTGTGGATCGTTCTCTTCTCCGATCTCACGCTACCCGGGGACCGTAGAGGTCATCCACAGATTTTCACAGATTGGAAGAGGGGCATGAGTACGCTTGAATTGAGCAAAGGGCTGGGTTCCAATCGGCAAGGGGAGTGCCAACTTCCGATTCCATCCCCCGTCACGAAACGAGCGATCCATGTCGCAGAATGATCCACTCACGTATGCCATCATCGGAGCGGCGATGGAGGTTCATCGGCAGTTGGGGGCGGGGTTTCTGGAGTCGGTCTATCAGGAGGCATTGGCGCTGGAGTTCACCGATCGCAAGATTCCGTTCCAGCGCGAGGTCGATCTCCCGGTGACTTACAAGGGCCGCGTTCTTCACACCACGTTTCGCGCCGACTTTGTTTCCCTCTGGTTCCCAAGCTCCGCTTGGTAGCCCCTATCCGCGAAGCGGAGCTTCGGGGATAGGCGTCAACACATCCTCCCGTGGGATCCCGCATTCCCGTACCTTCAAACTGTCCTCCAAATCGTGCGTTGAACCAGAAAACTGGAATCGCATAGGGACCGGGCACTTTGCAGGACGCTGCATCTGGGCGGGGTGGCCCATACACTGCTTGGAGTGCCGGGTCGCGAAGCAACATGAGGATTGACCGAAGAGCGTCGACAGTGAAAATCAAGCCTCACCACAGCCCCCTTGTTCCTGCGTCACCCAGTCACCCAGTCATCCAGTCATCCAGTCATCCAGTCATCCAGTCACCCAGTCATCCAGTCACCCAGTCATCCAGTCATCCAGTCATCCAGAGCGATATCTGGGTCAGGCTGCCACCGCAGTGTGAGAACCAAAGCGTTGTCACAAATCTCTGTTGTATCAAGACTTCTTTTCAGAACCCAAAAGGGTTAACGACGTTGGATGCCACCCCGCGAAATTGAGCTGCCACAAACGGTTAGCCCTACTTTCCGATGAGTTCCCTTTGCCTCTCAATAATCTCCTGATCGAAAGTTTTAAGGGCTTCGACGATCCCAGTACGCACGTCTACGAGCTGAAGGTCAATGTAGTATTCGAATCTGACGGCGACGAGGTTCTGGATGGCTGTTCCTGCAAACAATGAGGCTTGTACCAAAGGGGTGCGGCCAACGAGGCCATGCAGGAGTGCCTCCTTAACGCCTACCTCGCGGGCACGATCGACGAGCAGGTGCTGGCCGCCAAACAGATCCAACTCCGCGACGAGGCGGCCACACTGGCCGCGACGTTGGCCACAGGCGAAACTCTCGCCCCGGACGACGTCCGAACGGCTCTCGGCGACTTCGAATTCGCCCCCGTGTAAAATCTCATCCTGCGGATGAACGCCGCCCAAATCTGGCGCGGTTCAAAGAAGGACCAAAAACGCGAGATCCTCGACGCGGTATCTTTGAACCGCCTGCTCGGCGACGTAACTCTAGTCGTAGAAAAGAGAAAGCCGTTTGACGAACTCGCCAAACGGCCTCTTGTTACACCCAGTCGAGTAACCATTCACACCCCAACGGCATGACTGTGTGAAACTGGTCTTTCCGAGAATCTCAAAATCGGCGACATCTCGTGCATGTTGCTGGAACAGATCACAGACGAGGTCATTGCACGGCAGGCTCCGGAGGCGCAGTCGAT
>JANOKO010001307.1:0-2412 GCA_031419335.1 Planctomycetota bacterium | reverse complement strand
CTCACTGCGAGGGAGCAGGGCCTCCACTTTGTCAAACGTGACGGTCGTGACGCTCTGGTCGACACGGGTCACAATCCCCGAAATCAAGTGGGTTCGCCGCTCGGTGTACTCGTCGAAAAGTGTGTCGCGTTCAGCTTCGCGAATCTTCTGAATCATCACTTGCTTGGCGGTCTGAGCGGCAATGCGTCCCAGGACTCCCAGTTCTTCTTCGGGGATCGATACCCCGTCGTTGGTGGCCGTCACCTGTCCCGTCTTCCGATCAATACTGACGATGAGGGCGCTGTCTTCGCCGTAGTGTTTGCGCGCAGCGGAAAGGATCGCTTGTTCGATGCCTTCGAACACGATCGCTTCGTCGATCTTCTTATCGCGATGAATGGCATCGACGATTCGGAGAACCTCTGGGCCGTTCATGTGCTCCACCACTCTGTTGGACCGGTCGTGTTTGACCGGCGATCATCCCTCGAGTTGTCTGCTCTTAGTCCCCGAACCCGCTTCTGGGAATAAAAAAAGCGGGCACGATGTCCCACTTGGCGATGCGCCGAGGTCACCCTCAACGCTTCCGGCGCACTGTCCTTGGCGTTCTGATCCCGCCCGGACAGTGACAATCGGCCTGTTTACGCCATTGCTGACATAAGCAACCTCTATGCACCAAGCATGCGCCGGAACTCCTGAACCCAGACGGAAAGCCTCACGAGCCACCCGCACGGGACACGCGATCAACGCTCACACGGCAATCTCGTGGGAAGAGAACACCGTCACAGGGCAATTTCCTGAAGGAAACCTCCCGTGGAGCAACAATCACTCATCGCAACTGTGCGTGAGGTTAGGAACCCAGCAGCGCAAAGTCAAGCATACACAGGCTGTTTCGGGTTTGATTCATGCCATCACGGGGGTACGATGCCCCCCAGAACAGTTCACCCTGGATGACGTTATGTTCCTGACACCTGATCCGAAGTATCAGTCCGGCCCCCCCCGAAAGCCGGGCGATGCCCCTGTGGACGCCATTATCAGCAATGACACGCACCGCGCCCTGCGGGTGCCCCCGGGGCAGTCACCAACTCGCAAATGGCCAGTTCTCCATTATGGGGATGTGCCAGATACCGATCTCTCGACCTGGACATTACAGGTCGGTGGGCTTGTTGAGCAGCCGCTGTCGCTGACCTGGGAACAATATCGATCACTCCCGAGGGTAAAGGTATTCTCGGACTTTCATTGTGTGACTCGCTGGTCTCGACTGGGGAATGTCTGGGAGGGAGTCTCCGTTCACGAAATCGCCCGGCGTGTGGGGATACTCCCCTCGGCAACTTTTGTCATCGCTACTGGTTACGACTGGGGCTGGACGACCAATCTCCCGCTCTCTGATTTTCTCGCTCCCGATGCGCTCATCGCCGACACCCATGACGGAGAGCCGCTCGACCCCGATCACGGGGCCCCCGCCCGTCTCATGGTTCCATTGCTGTATGCCTGGAAGAGCGCCAAGTGGTTGAAACGCATCGATTTCGTCGCGTGCGATGCTCCCGGCTATTGGGAGCGAGCGGGCTACCACAACCACGGCGACCCCTGGAAAGAAGAGAGGTTTCAGGGGGATTGAGGAGGCGTGTTCAATTGTCATGTGTCAGCCAGCGGGCTTCCAGTCTCCCTCAACCCAGTCTCCCTCAACCCAGTCCCACTCCACGACATACACACCACTACATAATCGAAAAATAGTTACTGACGGCCTGATCCAGAGCCTCCTTTGTCACGACACGAGGCAGACCGTGGAGAGAACACCGGTTTTCCACCTGCCGGAGCAGATCGCGAGGTTGGCAGAAGCGAAACGGACGCCCGGTGGGTCCGTAATGAGTCCGAATCAAATCATCGACCACACCGGGGTCGCATTGGAAGTTCGTGGACTGAGCCAAGGACAGCAGCAGGCTACGAAATTCGTCTTCGGTCGGGTCTTGGACCTCGATTTTGTAGGGGATCCGGCGCAGAAATGCGTCGTCTACAAGATCACGCGGCTCCAGGTTGGTTGAGAAGATAATCAACTGGTCGAACGGCACCTGAATGCTGCGTCCACTTTCCAACTGCAAGAAGTCATGCCGCTGTTCGAGTGGAATAATCCAGCGGTTGAGCAATTGATCAACCGGCATGGTCTGGCGGCCAAAATCGTCGATCAATAGAGTGCCGCAGTTGGCCTTCAGCTGGAGCGGGGCCTCGCCGATCCCCGTATTGCGGATCACGGTAATCTCCAGATTTTCCATCCGGAGTTCCCCTCCGGCGATGATTGTGGGCCGCTCGATATGCACCCAGCGGCCATCCACCTCTTCCAGGATTTCCGGATCCTCAACAGGCACTGGTTTGTGGCGGTTTGGATCGTACAACCGGATGATCTCACCCGCCGCACTGATGCATTTGGGAATCCAGACGGTA
>JANOKO010001306.1:0-3098 GCA_031419335.1 Planctomycetota bacterium | reverse complement strand
ACAGGTGATGGAGGTCCGGGGACTGTTGCTCACGTTGAAGTAACGTTCATTGACTTCAATGGCTCGGCAGCTCGCACAAGCCACTGATCATTTCCAGTTAGACGAGTGACCAGTGAAGTCTTACCCGTCAGACTTCGGAAGGAGTGTTGTCGTCATTATACGCAGAATCCCTAGGGATTCTCGCCCTGAAGGGGCTTGACTCGATAGCCCAGGGCGCACAGCCCTGGGAACACATTGCCCCCTCAACCGATCAAGGCCCAATGGGTCGCCACCCAGTTGCGGAGTCGAGTGACGGCCCGTTGGGCCTTGAGGAAGATTTGGCATCCAATTTCCCAGGGCTGCGCCCTGGGCTTTCGGGTCAGGCCCCGTTGGGGCCAAGGAGAGAAAACCTGCGTACAATGGCGATCACACTCCTTCCGAAGTCTCAGAAGACTTCGGAAGTCTTCGCCGGAGGTCGGTTGCCGGTTCCGGCTGCCCGCGTTCTGGCGAGCGCAGCTACGGGACTGGCGAACAATCGTGTCGCTTCTGAAGAGTGATCGTCTGTGACACCCAACTCAACACCAGTCCCATCCCGCTCGACCATCCGCCGGGTGCTGCTCGGTCAGTTGCTCTTCTCAGCTGGCCACGCTCTGACGACCGGCGGGTTCTTGTACTACTTTGCGAACCCGTTCTTCAAGGGGTTCGCAGTGGCGCTGGCAGTAATGCAGGTCACGCCCGAGGCCGCAGAGTCGCTGGCGATTGTCACCCGCTGGCTGGTCCTGCGCTGGGGAGGCCGCAAGACCGTGTGGTGGGTGTCACTGGTCTTGGCGCGGCTGGCTGCACTGGCGATTCCGGGGCTGGTCTATGTCGGGATGGTGCCGGGAACGACGGGGGCGATTCCGGCGATCATTCTGTTACTGGGGTTGTGGTATCTGCTGATGGGCGTGTCGTACACTGCTTATCTGTCGTGGCTCTCTGACCTGGTTCCCGAGGTCCAGTGGGGGAAGATGCTGGGGCGGCGACAGATGGCGATCTCGCTGGTCACCGTGTGCATGACCTACAACGCCGCCGCGATCATGGATCGCACCCAACTGTGGTCGGCGAGTGACAAACTCAATGCCTATGTGGTGTTGTTTGGGTTGGGAGGAGTGTTGTGCTTCGCCTCGATTCTGCCACTGATGGGGTTAAGGTCGGGAAATCATGAGAGCGGGACAAAGCCTGCACCTCTGGACGACAGTCAAGGATGTCCGTCGCACGCAGGCCCCCTCACCCCGGCCCTCTCCCCCATAGTCGAGTCATCGCTCGCTGCTGCACTGATTATGGGGGAGAGGGAGCAGAGTCCGACCGGAATCGATGGACCGCTCAGGACTCGTGGCCCGACTCCCTCCCTCTGGCAGTCAATCGGCCCTCCACTCAAACTGGCCTTCTCCGACCCGCTGTTTCGGCGATTCCTGTTCGGCTGCTGGCAGCTCTCATTCTTTCAGGGGCTGACGCAGACAGCCCAGTTCCAATTCAGCGCAAATGTTCTGAAGGTCTCACTGCTCGACTACTACAGCATGTTGAGCGTGATGCTACTGCTGCAAATTCCGCTGGCAGCGATCGGAGGGTGGCTTGTTGATCGCGGGCATGATCGCAGCTTGATGGTCGGCGGGCTGCTGGGTTTAAGCACAGCGATGGGGTGCTGGTGGATGGCGACCTGGTACGGCCCGGCATGGTTGATGGCCGCATATGTCGTGTGGGGACTGTTCGGGTTAGTCAATGTGGCCCAGCCGAGTCTGGGTCTGAAGCTGGCTCCGAGGAGTGACAACTCGGTGCAGTTGTCGCTGTTTAAGCAGATTGGCGGGTTATTGGCCGCCTTAGCTGGAATGCTGGGTGAGCTGGTGCTGGATCACTTCTCGACAATGAAAGACTTGCCGCCGTTGGAGGTGTTCCGCTGGCTGTTCATCGTCTCGGGGATCGGGCGAGCGACAGCAGCTCTGTGGTACTGGAAGGCCGGTCCGCCCCCAGCTCAAAGACAGGCGAGCCGGGCGGCGTCAGCCCCCGGACCCGAGCGGCGACCGGCAGAGTCCGGAGGCTGACGCCATCCGGCTCGCCTCATCGGCGAGTCATGAGTGCCAAGCCCCTCATCTGGGGTGTTGGAAGTGACGGGCTGCGATGCGATCAGAATGATGCCTTCACACAATTCACTCATTCCGTGCCCCGATAATAGCCCTCACAGCCCGCAACCCGCACCACCCGACTCTTCAGAGTGATCCACCGTGTCACTCTCCACCCAGCGCATGTCGGCAGTTTCTGCTGCAACGTCACGGTCCCATTCCCCGATAACTCTCCTCGCACCCCGCTCGTTCATCGTGGGGAGCCGAGCGATGGATTGCCGCTACGCCACTTAAACAACAGCTGCAACAGCGTTCGCACCGTCTCGCTCATCGGGGATTCCATGGGGAATCGAGGGGCGAGGACGGACTCGGAGTATCATCTTGGCTCATTCGCACCTAGTGATTCGGCATCTGGTGAAGGGTTTGGAGGCACGGGGTCGTGAGGCACTCGACATTCCCCTCCCGGAGATCATCGAGTCGTTCGTGGCCACTGTCGCGGACCTCTTTGAGCCGTTCAGCGGCACAGCTCGCGTCGGCTATGAGTGCAACTTCGCGGATGACAGCTACGAAATCTCGATGTTCGTGGGTGCCCGCGAGATCGTGGGCGGACAATACGATGGCCGCCAGGAGCCGCAAAATTTTCGGTTTAACCTGCAAGGACTGTTCGATCGGTTCGATTCGATTCAGTCATTCCTATGGAATGCCATCCCACACAGCCCGCTGCTGGACGGTGGCCTGTCGTTTGTGGTCATCGAAGGGAAAGTCCAAGGCCATGTCGTCCGACTACAACTCCACCCGACGGCTCCGGACGAGATGGGGCCAGCGATTCGCGAGTACACCGACGGGACAGTCGAACTGGCGGAGTAAGGCGAGCGGGTCGGCGGAATCTTGCTCGCCAGACTTCCGAAGGAGTGTGGTCGCCATCCTACGCAGGTTTTCGCTCCTCGGCCCCATCGGGGCCTGACTCGAAAGCCCAGGGCGCAGCCCTGGGAAATCGGATGCCAAACTTTCCTCAAGGCCCAA
>JANOKO010001305.1:0-1150 GCA_031419335.1 Planctomycetota bacterium | reverse complement strand
CATGAAAAGAGCCCACGCCCATGCTTCGCGGTACTCGTCCGCCCCCATGTCGGCCAGATCCTCCGCCGCTTCCAGCTTGGCCAACTGGGGTCGCCAGCCAAACAGAATTGAGCGCTTGATGCTGGACAGATGGGGATGACTCGAACTCCGCTTGGTGGCCACAACCTCAAAGTATTCGGCCAGTCCCTCGTCGAGCCACATGGGAACGTAGGGCAGAGCATTGTGCAGTACCGCATGCGTACTCTCGTGCCGCAAGTCGACATCGAATCCCCAGCGGCGGTAAACGTACACTCGCCCCATGTCCGTGCCTTGCACAAACAGAGCTGGACGATTCATTCCTTCGGGGACTCGTTGAGCCAAATGCGACCGATACGTCGTACGGCTTTTGAACAGGTTGATCTCAACTGGGCGGTCCAGGGGATTCAAATTCAGCAGCTTCTGCACATCGCTTTGCAGGCTTGTGATTTGCGAGACCAGTTCCCGGCTGTCACCATCATCGAGCGCAAATTCGGAGCGGATCTGAAAGATCCCCGTGGTCTGTTGGGTGACCCATTGAGCAAACGCGCAGGGCAAATACCCGAGCCAGATCCAACTGGCCATGCACAACGAAATCCATTTCGCAGTTCGCATCGGAACACCCATACCTCCCGCTCACTTCGCCACTCCGTGCGAGTCGAGACCGGCAGATTCTGCGGGTGGATTACCGGGAAACCAGGGTGCAGGTCAAGAGCGGTTCTTGGGTGAACCCATAAAAAACCGCCTGTTCACCAGAATCTGTGGCCGACTTCCGGCTCCGGCATATGGCCGACCGTAACGAATCACGCGAGTTTTGCCACGAGGTGGGGGCGGAAGCCGTCGGGTGTTCTGGTCACCACGTTCACGTTGTTGTTCAAGCCTGTGACGCGCCCGACTCCATCATTCCTTTCGGCTCGAACCCGTTCACTGCAACTCGCGGTGACTCCGCAGCCTCTGGGCCATGCCCCAAGGCGAGCGGCCAGTGGAATCTTAGGAATTGGTCCAAAACAACTTCCCGATTTGATTTTGAACAGATGATCACGAAGGAAACGAAGAGCCTTTGGATTGATCCCTTCGTGACCTTCGTTGCCTTCTGTTCATATCCTTCTGTTCAAATCGGGAAGTTGTTTTGGAC
>JANOKO010001304.1:0-2778 GCA_031419335.1 Planctomycetota bacterium | reverse complement strand
TGATCTACAAAGATCCGGAGCAGGCCGGTCGTCTGGAGGGATTTGGTGCGGCGGCCCACTTGCGGTCGAGCGCCGAGAAACTCCTGCAAGGCGAGACCACTCTCGAGGCAGAAGACGACGGATTGATTCCCGTCTGGGTGCGAGATGACGCTTCGGCCAGCCTGGTCGAACGGCGTGTCTCCCCACACTCCGCTGCGGTGTTCCGAGCTGAGCAGTTTGCCCGGCAATCGCTGGAACTCGCCCCAACCGATACCCGCACGCAAAGTGCCTTGTTGAATGTCCTCTTGACCCGTGACATCGAAGCGGCTGGCTGGGATCAGCCGATTCCCAGCGGTCCTGGATCGGCTCACGAAGTCGCCGTCCTGGCAGGTTCAACAGCGTGCCTCGAAGCTCTCGCTCTGGCAAATCGTTCGGGTAACACCGCAGCTGCGGAATCGCTCATCCGGGCTTTGGCACGAAATGGATCAGCATCGCTGTTGCGTACCGGCGGTCAGCGGGGAGCCGTGGTGGCGGCACTGAACCACACGTCCTTGCGAGTCCAGTTTGCAGCGGCGGAAACTATCCTCACCTGGGATCCCCAACTCCCATTCTCGGGTGCGAGTCGCGTTGTCGAGATTCTGGCCCGCGCGATGCAGGCAGATGCGCGGGCCAACGGAGTCGTGATCGATCCCAATAATACGCGGGGTTCGACGATGGCGACATTCCTGTCTGAGATGGGTTACGACACCCAGATCGTCCCGACAGGTGCCGCTGGCTTTGAGGCGGCCTCCACTCGAGGAGACATGGAATTGGCGGTGCTGCATTTGAACACCATTCGTTGGGATCTTTCTCCAACGATCGCCAACTTCCGAGCCGATTCTCGGACAAAGTCATTGCCGATCGCGATTTATGGACCGCACGGGTTTCGCCGTTCCGTCGAACACTTGCTCGCACACGATCCATTGCTGACCTATGTCGAAGAGTCTGTGCGTTCTACCGATCTCTCGCGACAACTCCAACCGTTTCTCGCGCAGGTCGAGCCCCCGATGCTTTCGGCAGTGCAGCAACTGGATCAGTCCAAGCAAGCTGCTCTTTGGCTGCGAAAGATCGCCGAAAGCCGGACGCATGTGTATGACTTGACCCCCGCCGAAGACGCGCTGGCTCAAGCCTTGCCACGTACCGACCTGAAGGATGACGCATTCATCGCTCTGGGAGCGATCCCAACAGCCGGGGTTCAGACTCGATTGGCCGAAGCGGCGATCAACGCCAATTACTCAGTCCCCCGGCGCGCCTTGGCAGCCAGATTGACCGCAGCTCACATCCGTCGCCATCAGTCGACACTGTCAAACGACTTGCGAAAGCAACTTGTCGCCGCCTGGGACATGGAGGCCGATCCAGAAGTCAGGGCCGCATTGGCAACCGTAGTTGGAGTGCAGGGAACGCACGCTGACGGACTACCCATGTTGCTCAAGAATGCGGCACCGGCATCAGCGCCGAACCCGTAAGGCGAACTCCGAGAATGTCCTTCGGGACATCAAACAAAACAGCCCGAAGGATTGCTCCCCCGGGCTGTTCATCAATCTCGATGACAATCTACCCTCGCGGGTGATTGTTGGCTGAAGCCTTAATTCAGAATCTTGGCCGTGTCTTTGACCGAAGCTGCGACTGCAGCGGCGGTCAGTTCACCGGCCTTGAAGCTCTTGTTGACGGTCACTTTGCCGCCGACCCACATCATGACGGTGACTTCCGAGTCCTGGGCGAGCTTGTACTCTTCCGGACCTGCGACGCCATCAAACGTGGTCAACGGGGTGTGCTTGATCCCCTGATCCTTGGCCACGGTCTTGAGAGCGGCTTCGGATTCTTCTGGCTTATCGGTCATCAGAACCACGAAAGCGGCCATCTTCTTCGCCTGGTTGTCACCCACGACGCCGTCGATCCCCTTGGTCAGGGCAGCCACTTCCGGGGTCAGCTTGCGAGCAAACACGCTGACAACCGGCTTGCTGCCATAACGACAACGGTAGCACAGCTTTTCTCCAGCAGCTGGGCCCGTCACATCGGTGACGTAGAACGGAGCCACCGACTCACCCACAGCCAGGCTCTTCTCTTCGGCTTGAACCGAAACACAGGCAGTCAACACCGCCAACACAGCGAACAACTTCTTCATCAATCTCTCCAACATGGTTCGTGAAACGCCGACGTGTTCAGGCACATGCTTGAACCGTCATCCCGTGTGTGCTCACGTCAAACCCTAATCTCCGCGAAGGTCGAGCAACTGGACCTCACTACGAAAGTGTAGGAGCAAACGGCTTGCCAAACCAGTGTCAGGCCGTTTTCGGCAAGCTGGGGAACCTGCCCAAACTGAGGAGGGGGCAAGAGATCGGAGAAAGTCACAGTTTGAAAAGTGACTTCGGAGTCGAGTTCGTCTTGATCCGCATTGTGGACACTCTTTCAAACCTGTTTGGACATTCGTTCGGCAAGCCGCCGGAGCGCCGGACTCGTATCATTCGGCTTCAAGTGGACATTCAGCAGACTGAACCCATCGGTCTTCGCCAGCCCAGCCTTGACGCTCTGATGGAGTTCACCCACGGTGTGGACCTCGAATCCCCATCCCGCCCCGAGTAAGTCGGGCAGCCGATGGTAGTCCCAATTGAGAATATCGTTGAACGGGCCTTCCAGCAGGAACCTCTCGGTGGTGTACCCTTTGTTATTCAGCACGATGACGAGCGGATTGAATCCGTGACGGATCGAAGTCGACAGTTCCAGGCAGGTCATTTGAAACGCCCCGTCGCCGACCAGGAC
>JANOKO010001303.1:0-3101 GCA_031419335.1 Planctomycetota bacterium | reverse complement strand
AACGCGACAAACTCCCCAACCGCCCCGACCGCCACTACGAGCGCGAGGTCTACAAGAAACGCCCCAAATCCACCCACTTCAAAACCCGAAAACCCCCTCGCGATCCCCCAGAGGCAAAGGTAAAGTAAGTGCCATTGGGCTTACGCCGCCCCGCTCGCTAAGATTCGTCCGACCTTCGGCTGCTGCTGCGTGACGCAGTGAATCGAGCCGAGGCCCCAGACGAGGGCGGTGCAGTCGATGCCGACGACCCGGCGGGTGGGGAACAGGCTTTGGAGGATGTCGATCGCGTCGGCATCCTGCTTCGGCGAGCGGTAGGTCGGGACCAGCACGACGGTGTTGGCGATCAGGAAGTTGGCATAACTGGCCGGGAGGCGGATGCCTTCGACGACCAGCGGATCGGGCATCGGCAGTTCGATGATCTGGATCGGCTGCCCGTCCTGATCGGTGACGCCTTGGAGGCGTTCGCGGTTCTCGTGCAAGGCTCGGTAGTTCACGTCGCTTGGGTTCGTCTCGAAGATCGTCACGATGGTGTTCGGTGAGACGAAGCGGGTCATGTCGTCGACATGACCATCGGTGTCGTCGCCCGCGATGCCGTCCCCCAGCCAGATGAACTTGGAGACGTTGAGATACTGCGAGAGCCGCTGCTCGATCTGCTCTTTCGACAGCGTCGGGTTGCGGTTGGGATTCAGCAGGCACGCCTCGGTCGTGAGAATGGTGCCGCAGCCGTTCACATCGATCGAGCCGCCTTCGAGGATCATGCCGGGCTTGATGCAGGTCTCCTGGAACTCATCGGCAATTCGAGAGGGGATTAAGTTGTCGCGGTGGTAATCCTCATATTTCACGCCCCAGGCGTTGTAGTCCCAATCAAGTACCGCCCGCTCGCGGACGCGGTTGACATCGCGCACCACATAAATCGGCCCGTGGTCGCGGACCCACGCATCGTTCGTCGGGTTGTAGTGAAACCGCACCGCGTCGAGGTTCACTTGGGCTGCTTCGAGGAGGTACTTGACCCCCTTGGCCATCACTGGGTTCGAGACGTTGATCCGCACCAACTCCGACTCGGCCAGATGCTTAGCGATCTCGACAAAGACGTACGGCACCTCGTCAAACGCCCCCGGCCACGTCTCGCGCCGCTGCGGCCACGAAAGCCACGTGGCCTCGTGAGGCTCCCATTCGGCGGGCATGCGGTAGGACATGGGGGGAGGAATGAGTGGTCCGTGGTGTGTCACAGAGAGAGAGTCGGGAAACTTCGCGGTGGGATGAGGTCAAGGCATTCCGGTCAATCACCACTCACCTCCCACTCCTCACACCTGTTCCGATGGCGGGGCAATCTGCACCTGCATCGAACTAAGCAACTTGGTGATCTGGGCTTCCTTCTGGTCGATGAAGAACACATTCTCCAGGATGATCGGGCGCTGCTGGCCTCCGGGATTCAAGATCAATCGGCCTGACTTGAGCAGCATGTATTCGAAGATGTCCTTGATCTCCTTGTCGATCTTCAGCGTACTCGTCGGCAGCCGCTCCAGATCGCTGAGGAATCCGTGGTGGTGCAACAGCTCGTTTTGTCGAACTTCCCAGTAATCAAACTTGGAGTTGATCTTCACGCCGGAATAAATCAGCAGCATCGCCGCGATGTAACAGTAATAGAACATCGCGTTCGCCTGCGGATGCAACAGCTTGATGAGGTCTGACAAAAACGGCAGCAGGTCCGGCTTGTACGTACTCAGCAGCATTACTCCCAGGAAGAGGGCCGCAGCGAGCGCCGCCAACGTCAGGCTGGTCGTACGGGGGAAGTCGAACGAGATGATCACAAGGTTCATGCCCAGGGTCATTAAAAAAGCAGCGGCTGCGATCGTCGGGCCGACAATGACGGGCGCTGGCGCTTTCAGTTGTTCCACCGGAGCCGCAGCTCCCTCGGCTGGCGCGACGGCATTGGGAGCAGCCACAGCCTGTGTCGCCTGACCAGGCCGATCCATCGCCGCGTTACCCCAAATCTGCATGTACAAACCTGCCAGAATGGCGACGACCAGCGAGGGGTACAGGAAGACCACCTTGGGATAGGACACCAGGATGACTCCACGCTGGTGCTTTTCGACAGGTGGGGTGGCGGGGGCTGTAGACATTTCGACCTCGTGCTGTGTGAACTCTGAGTCGTGACAATGGAACGGAGACAGGGGACAGGGCTTAAACAGCCAATCAACATGTCACCTACGCCAACGGCCCTGTGCGTAGCATAACGTCGAAGTCGCCTCGCGAGATCACACAGAGAGCGGATTTTCCCGAACTCCGATCCAATCTGGTTTCCCGCAGATTACGAGGTCGAGTGGCGCTGGCGGTTGAACACCTGCAAGGCAGGCTTGGGAGTCCCATCAGGTCGCAGAACCCCGGAGTGTGGATAGCGATGGGCCAAGGAGTCTCCAAACGAGTTCAGGAACACTCCCGTAACGGCCGGCTTGGCTGCAATCATCGGAACAAATTCCTCCAGCCAGGCGGCTTGGGCCTCTTCATCCCAGTTCATCCGCCAAGTCCCATTCAGTACATTGCAATTGCCATAGGCCGCCGGATCGGGACTCGTCGACGAGGGACACGCCAGGACGACATGCAGTTGGAGTCCCAGCAAACTCCACAAATCGATCAGCCGCGAAACCGCCAGTCGGGTGCGAGTCAGCGAACCCGGAGGCCCATATCCCATCGCGATTTCGAGCGTGACGCCCGAGAGACCGAGATTGGATCGAGAGAGAGCGTCGACCAGTTGAAACGGAGAGAGTCTGTGATTCCCTTGTGCCAGATACTCCCCCCAAGGCTGTCCGACTCGGATGAAGAACTGTGCATCGCTATCGGTGCGGAGGGCGGTTTCCATAGCCCGGGCGATGACGGTCAGCCGGTGTTCTTCGGAGAGTGACAATGCCCCACCGATATTGCCGTATGCAGCCACCTCCCACATTCGAATGCGTCCGGTATAGCGATTGATGGCTGTCTCGACGAAATCACAGACGAAGCTGGGAAGGTTCAGAACGTCCCCCGCCCAGGGAGCGAGCCATTTGGGGAGACCACCGGAAGAAAAATCGAGCAACGGTCCGCCAATAATCGCCATCCGAGGG
>JANOKO010001302.1:0-3733 GCA_031419335.1 Planctomycetota bacterium | reverse complement strand
ATCGGTACAGTCGTTAAAGTTCTCCCACCTCACCGAGTCCTGCGGATCAGAATCGGCTCCTTTCCCAAGGGCCACGCGATAGTGAGTCGAAATACACAGGCCTGAGTGCCTCTTCCTATCGCACACCACGACGCAGTGATGGTCTCTCAACGGCGGGCGAAAATCGTCCACCGTAAGACGGCCTTTCCAGGCCGTCTGGCAACAAGAATTGATCGAGGACGGACTGGAAAGGCCGTCTTAGGGGACTTGAATTATCGCCACTCGTCTTAAGCCACGTTCTCCGTATCGATCAATCCCACGCGCAGCGCCCAGCGGCACAGCTCGACTCGGTTTTGCACACCGAGTCGCTTAAAGAGTCGGTATTTATGACTCTCGACGGCCCGCACGGTCAGGCCGGTCATTGCAGCTGCGGCACGCGTCGACTCGCCTTGGGCCAAGAGCCGCAGCAGTCGAAGCTGACTGTGAGACAAACGGGACAGTTCCGTTTGCGTCTTCACTTGATGTTGGCCGTTCTCATTGGAGATTCGATGCACGAGTTGATTCGACACGACAGCAGTCCCTTCGGCGACCTGCCGGATGGCGCTCGCGAGAGAGGACAGCGGCTCATTCTTGGAGAGAAAACCCTTCACGCCGAGTGACAGCGCTTGATCGATCTGATTGTCGGTCAACTCGTCCGCGAACACCGCCAAGCGACACCGCTCCGTCTTGAACGCCAGCACCATGGCGATTTCACTGGACAACGCTCGATAGCTACAGCCACACATCACACACACATCCGGTTGCTCGTTCCGCACCAACTCGGAGAGATGGTCGCAGTGGGAGATGGTCCGGAGAATGGAGATCCCGTACTCGGCGAGACGTTGCAACGGCAGCAACTCGACGAGCAGTTGAGTGCGATCGATCCAGACCACATTCTTGAGAGTGTCGTACAGAGGCATCGACGTCATCCTTGATGTCTGCGGGTGTTGCACGTTCGAGGTTCAGCACCTCGTTGTGGGCGAACTCTAAAAATGGGGAGTGACAGCTTGTTGTCACACGTACTCCAACTCCCGCGTGTTTTCAACAATTTTCGCGATGTTTCTCAGCGAACTGCGAATTCCATCGTCATTCCGCCGAACTGATCGTGATCACGAGGACAGCGTCGCGAGAATGAGTCGGGAAAGCGCTCATCACGCAAATCGCTCGCGGTGAGCAGTCAGCCGTCAGCGGTCAGCCAGAGGGCATGGTTTGGGATTCTGGCTGACCGCTGAAGCTGATCGCTGATGGCTCAACATGCTCTAACGGGCCAGTTCTTGCTCAGCCGCTTCGGGGCGGATCGACTCGTAGGCTTGGCAGATCGTCCGGAAGGACCGGATGACCTGACGCCAGACCTGGGGGTCGGGGGTGGGCAATTGACTGAGCGCCCAGCGGACGAGTTGTCCAATTTGCATCGGTAAGTCGCCCGCAGAGAGATCGAGTCCCGCGAGGATACCGAGGAGTCGACGCTGGAGTTTCATCTGAGTCGCTGGCTGGGTCTGTCCTTCGGCCAGTTGTCTCTCCAGTTGTTCCATCGAGTTGAGCGTCGCCTGGTACAGTGCGATGAGCATGTCGATCCGAGTCCAGCTATGCCGACGGGAACCGGCGTAAGCTTGATGAGCGCTCATGAGCTAAGTCCTTCCGCAAGTGATGTCCCCCCGTCGCGTGACCACGTGTTGTTCGTCGCACATCAGGGACTCGGCGAACGAACGAATTCGTCCGAGCGGTTCATCGAAGAGTTGTTTGTCGAGTTGCCAACCGGATCGCGTTGTCGAAGGAAAAGCATGAAGTGCCGGACACTCGCCGGTTCGACCTCTCAAGACCTATCGTCCGGCATAATCGCGCCGTTCGTTGAAAGCGAGCGGCCCGTGGAAAGTGACCTGCCAGACTTCCGAAGGAGTGTGGTCGCAATTGTGAACAGGATTTCGCTCCTCGGCCCCAACGGGGACTGACTCGAAAGCCCAGGGCGCAGCCCTGGGAAATCAGAAGCCATACTTTCCGCAAGGCCCAACGGGCCGTCACTCGATTCCGCCAGCCGGTGACGGCACGTTGGGCCTTGATCGGTTGAGGAGACCATGTGTTCCCAGGGCTGCGCCCTGGGCTATCGAGTCCAGCCCCTTCGGGGCGAGAAGCCCAGGGGATTCTGCGTAGGATGGCGACCACACTCCTTTCGAAGTCTCGGAAGACTTCGGAAGTCTTTTGGTATGCCAAGTCTGACCTTTTGCTTAGCGACGTGAGTTGTTGGTGATCTGTTGTCCGAGCATGCTGCTCACCGATTGCAACTGGCCGAGTGCCGTTTCCATGGCTTGGAACTGGCGGAGGAGTCGGGCGCGTTGCGTTTCGACGATCGCGTTCTGGCTGTCGAGTTGATCTTGAATCCGCGTCAGCTCTGCGGTGAACGAATCGTCCGCCGATTGCAGCGCCCCCCCTTCTGGATCGACCGCGTCCGCAAGGACTTGTTCCAGACGCGCGGCCACGCCGCGCGTCACCGTGAATTGCGATTCGCTGGCTGGTCCCAAGTCACCAGTGCCGAGAGTGACTCGCAGTTGCAGGTCGGCAGTGTGGGCGTTGGTCGACGAACCGGTCAGGATCTGTCCCCGTCCCACGGCGTTCTCCCGTTGGCCGGCGACCTGGAAATATCCGGCCACATCGGTCCCTTGAGACGATTCAGTCCCCGTCCACCCGAGATCGTTCCACGCGGAGCCTGAAGACAGCACGATTCGTGAGTCTCGACCATAGTTGCCGGTCGAGAGTTGCAGTTGATCGCCGCTGAACGTGACACGCACATCGGTCCCGGTCGATTGCGGGGCCGCTTGAATCGTCGAACGGAGTAAGGCAGCCATTTGCGAACGAGTGTAGGTGCCGTGCGTCAATGCCAGGTTGCCAGTGGACTGGCCGTTGATGGTGAGCGAGAGCGCGTCGTTGGTGCCGTCGATCACGGTCGACGCGGCGAGAGATGTTCCGGCGGTCAACTCGGCGCGAGTCGCAGCCTGTGTGATTTCGACATCGTAGGGAGTCGTACTCGCTTGAGTCTTCGACGATCCGAGAATGAACGAGAGACCGGGATTCGACGACTGTCCGTCAAGGGCGAACAGCCGCCTGACATCGGCTTCCGTGACCCCCTGCACATCGCCCTCCAGAGCCGATGTCATTCGGGCTGTGTCGACCGCCAGGCGTCCTTGATCGTTGACGGTGATCCCGAGGGCCGACAACCGATTCATCTTTGAATTCGCGCCCGGGATGACGCCAAGCACTGTCGACCGAATCTCTTGTTGGAGTTGCCGTGCGGTACGATTTCCTTGCAACAACCCGGAAGCGGCTCCGTCGACTCCGACCTTGGATTGAGTGTCGATGAACTCCATGACGCCGTTGAAGGCTTCCACAAAATCGTTGACGGCCTCGACGGCAGCTGAGGGATCGCGAGCGACTTCGATCGTCAACGGGGTTCCGGGATCGGCCTTGAGCAGGTCGATGCGGACGCCTTCAATGAGGGCGTCGAAGCGGTTCGTCGAGCTGGTCACAGTGATCGCACCCGGTCCGGAACCGACCGAGACCGACGCGTCGGCAGCCTCTTGAACCGGAGCTGCCACGTTGAATTCCGTCTTATAACCGACACCGAGATTGTTCGTGAGCGTGATCGCGTTGGCCGTGCCGGTGTCTCGGCTGGTCAGTAAGAGCCGGGTTCCGGAGGAGTCGGTGAGCAAAGTCGCGGAGGCCC
>JANOKO010001301.1:0-2217 GCA_031419335.1 Planctomycetota bacterium | reverse complement strand
CACTCATAGAGTCCCATCGGACTCGATGGGCACAGCCGAGTATTGAACCCCTTACCACCCAGGAACGCGGCATTACCCCCATATCCCGAATTCTGGACTTCCTGATTGATCCCGTTGTACATCGTGGCCTGCTCCAGGTAGGGCAGTACACCCACCCACCACGACTGACCCCAACTGGTCCCGCCGGTGCCAACCCACTCCCGGCTACCGATCGGCAACGTATTGAACACATCGTGATAGTTGTGCAGGGCCAAGCCAATCTGCTTGAGATTGTTCTTGCACTGCGAGCGGCGTGCCGCCTCTCTCGCTTGCTGCACAGCAGGTAACAGCAATGCGATCAGAACCGCGATGATCGCGATCACGACCAACAGTTCGATCAGGGTGAACCCCTGACGCAACCGACTCAATCGATTGTTCATGACAACCTCCCGACAAGATGAGAAGAGAAATCCGCGACGTGATGTGAAAGGGTATGATGCGGTGCGAATGACCCATCAGAGTTCACTTTTGGTTACGATACGGTTGACTTCCCAAGAAATCAATAGCGTTCCCCTGGATTCACCGATCTTTGACCTTTGTAGAGCGAGTCTAATCCCATTTCATGGACCATTGCGTTCGTTCGTATCCACCTACCTGCCTGCTTTCTACCGGAATTGTGAGAATCAGCCTCAACCTCAACACAGTTGAGCGCAGTGCTGGTATCGACGCATGGCACTGAAGGTTCGATGGAATCGTCACGGGATGCAGGCCGCCATGCAGACTTCCCGCTGGTCAAACGATTCATCCCTCCGGCTCTGGGACGATCGATCCCACGCACGGGGAGTTGAGTCCAATCAGAGCCACCTCAGTTTCGTTCTTCGCGTGAACGCTGTCTGAACTGAAGGGAACCCATTCCGGGTCGACCGTGATGGGATTCGACTTCGCGGCCAGCGGGCGGCGGCGACCTTTAGTAAGCAACCAGGCCACGGCAATCATGAGCAGCAGGCCCCCCAGCACCAGCCACAGGAGCTCGCGACCGCTGGCACCCACTGCGGCATTCGGGGTGCCAGTGTCCAGCATCCGCAATTGTCCCATCAGCAGCGGGGTGCCGCGCTTGGTATCGTCCATCGCGGTGTATGTCATGATCTTCAGAAAGTAGCCCACGAACACCACTTCGGCCTCGATGTGATTCCCGACTGGCAGTTCGGGTGGCTTCTCCGTGAACACGACCGTATAGGGCAACGACTTCGATTCATCAGTCCAGCCCATCGCCTCATAGAGCTTGGGGACTCCCAGGGGGTTGTTTTCGCTCTCCCACTCCAGCACCCGGCGGAGGTGCAGCCGCAGCCGAATCGGCTTCCCACGGTATTTATGGGGCTCCTCCCAGATTTGAGTCAACGCGGGTTCACGTCGGGACCGCTGCTCAAACTCGGCCAGGGGCTGGGTCCGGCTCCAGCCCAGGAGTTGCCAATAGGCAATCATCTCTCGTTCACGGAGAGGAGTTTTGTCGGTGATGAGTTCCTTGAGGGAGTCGAACTTGGCCCAGGCGGCGGGGTCGAGGTCGTTCGGCCCCGCCACCACGGGGGCTTGCGGAACTGCGGCGGCCAGCTCGGGAGGCGGGGCTGCCGGTCGATCTATACCCTCTTCTTGCGCCGCGAGCCAATGCCAGGACGCGGGCTGGCGCACTGAGTCATACAGCACCCACAGCACGACCAGTCCCACCAACAGGGAGAAGGCTCGCGAGGCGGGTATCGATGAACCGAAGGGATGCACAATTCTGCGTCGCATGCACGTGTCCTCCTGTCACGGGGTCACTGGACGGCTTGACTCGCCGCCTCATCACTCAGTTCCGTAAAGCCCACCTGCCGCATGTACGTGCCGTCGGGCAGAGTTTGCTGCGTGCAGACATCCACGATTTTCATCAGCTCTTCGTAGTGCAACCGGCGACCCACATGCAGTTGAATCCGATCGTACGGCACCGCTTGAATGCTGAAGATCGAGCGGAGGTGGGTATTGAGTTGGCGTACGGACGCCGGGGTTAACCGGCCAATCACCACACCCTGTCCTCCGACTGTGACTGACATGACTTGTCCGCGATCATCCGCAGGCACGAAGATATCCAGCGTTTCCACGAAGGGGCTTTCATCCACGCCCCCACTGGGAGTCGCGGAATCCGGGGAACTCTCAACCTGAGTTAAGGGCACCGTTGGCGGGGGCATGTGCAGCTGGAAATGTCCC
>JANOKO010001300.1:0-1708 GCA_031419335.1 Planctomycetota bacterium | reverse complement strand
TGGATGCGAGGCTGCTGAAGTTGAACTCGGAAGCTGCGTCGCGAATCTCCTATGTTGATACCAAGGCACCACGGCTCGACGACGATGGAACGGGGTTGGCATCGGTCGTTGGATGGTATCTGAAGACAGGACAAATCGATGTCATTGAGGAGGTGACTGACTCCTTGCGTCAACTCGTTCCACTGGTTCGCCGTATCTGGATCGACAACGCCAAGTTCGAACGCACTGAGACCGAGATCGTTTCTGTGGGTGGAACGGAGTATCCCATCACTCGTTCCAAGTCCTACTGGGGCGATCTGTTGATGTTTGATACTGTTGGAAAGAGTGGTATCCCAGCAA
Organism: Planctomycetota bacterium; assembly: GCA_031419335.1. Lineage (GTDB taxonomy): Bacteria > Planctomycetota > Planctomycetia > Planctomycetales > Planctomycetaceae > TH-plancto1. The sequence goes on along the minus strand of JANOKO010001300.1, from coordinate 1,369 downwards.
CTGAAATGAGCGAAGGGACTATCTTGGCAACAGCGATGCTCACACTCCTGCACGGGGAGAATCCGCCGAACCTACTCTTGATGGATGACATCGACAAGGATCTGCATCCACGGGCGATTGCATCACTCGTCGAAATTCTTAAGGGCATCATGGAGCAGCGGCCCGAGTTGCAGATCATTGCCACGACTCATTCACCGTACCTGCTCGATCAGATTCCGATCCAATCGGTGATTTGCATGCATGTCGCGGAGGACGGATACGCGCGGGCGAAGCCGCTGACCGATCACCCGGAGTATGACCGGTGGAAAGATGTGATGACCGCAGGTGAGTTTTGGGGCACGATGGGGGATGAATGGGTCGTCCGCGATGAGAAAGCGGTCGTCCAGTGAGTCTGGTCATCGCTGTGGCCTGCGAAGCCGACGCCGACTTTCGAGCCGCGTCCACGATGATTGACCGGGTGCTGGTCGACCAAATCGCTTGGATGGAAGCAGACCATTTGGAACATGTGCGCCAGTTTGTCGCCGAGAATCCTCCGTATGAATGGACTCGAATCCAGAATGTCCCCGCACTCATTTTGAAAAAGAAGCTGCGGGTCACACCCGGCAAGTTTCGTGGGGATCCAGGTGCCCCTGACGCCTTGCTGGCTCGCAAAACGATTGTGCTACTGAACTCGTTGAATCCACAGCCCCAGGTTCTGGTTGTGGTGCGTGATATCGACCTTGAGCCGGGCAGACAGACAGGCTGGAATCAAGCTCGCGACGAGTACCACGGAAAACCCCCGCTGATTCTCGGAATCGCGATCATCAAACGTGAGAACTGGATTCTGGCGGGGTTCCGCTCGCGAAATGATGACGAACAGCAGCGTCTTCAAGAAGAACGACAGACTCTCGGATATGACCCGACCCTCAATCCCGCTCTCGCGAATTCACACGAGCGCGGCTCCAAGAACTGCCCAAAACGTGTGTTGGCCAAACTGGTTGGTTCTGTGGGGGTGGAGCGAGAACTCGAGTGCCTTCGTGAGCCCCCTCTCGCAGAACTCCAGACGCGAGGTGAGAATGTCGGTTTGACTCAGTTTCTCAGCGAGATTCGGACGATCATGTGCCCATTGCTGGGGGCTAGCCGACAGTCCTAGAGCCGGTCTCGGAATGGCTTACGCCTTCCGCTCGCCGTGCGGCAGTCGCAAAAAGTTCTTCAACAACTCCACCCCCGAGTCCGTCAGAAAACTCTCGGGGTGAAACTGCACGCCATGCACCGGGTAGCGGGCGTGGCGCATGGCCATGATCTCGCTGGGGTGGTCGGCGTCGCGGGTCCAGCCGCAGGCGACCAGTTCGGGGGTCAGCGTCTCTTCGGGGACGACGAGGCTGTGGTA
>JANOKO010001299.1:0-1544 GCA_031419335.1 Planctomycetota bacterium | reverse complement strand
GCGCCCACCGCCGGCCCGGCGAAAATCCCCACGCCAATGATCGCTACTCGACGGGAGTGAAAAAAAAACGAGTCGTCCCGAAACCGGATGGCCGCCAGCATTCGCCCCAACAGCGACAACCGGACATCGGGGTCCAAATGGTTCCCCACCTCGCACAGCCCCAGTAAGCCGAGGAAGTTTTGCGAGGAATTCATGGGGTGCGACGCGGTCAGCGAATCCCCCTGGGCAAGAACAGAATCCATGGAACCAACTCCCGAGTGCGGCCACCTCCCTCGAAGACCCCTTACCTTCGCGAGCCCTGAGGATGCCTGTCGACAACACTAGGTCACGGCCCCCTGCAGTCAAAAGGAAACAGAGACTCAGGCAAACAGTGATCGCAGGTTTTGGCTCCCTTACCGGCCCCCACAGACCGCACGACCAGTTAAATCGCCAGAATGGGCACCACTGGAAGTCCTCCATCGCCCCCTCCCTGCCCGATCCATCAAGGTCAGGCTTGCTGTCCCCTCCCTTCTCAACGATGATCGCGGCAGCTGTCTGCGAAGCCTGACTGTCGAACGGAGTGGGCATGGCAATCCGGTCTAACCATTATGATGTTGCCTTTGAAGCGTACCTTGTCGCTACGGGACGACCGTTTGTCGCGATCGACGAGACCCGTCGCGCTCAGCTGGCGGATGTCTCCTTAAAGTCGATGGACTTTATCGTCGACGGGGGCGAGCACCGTTTATTGCTCGACATCAAAGGCCGGCGGTTTCCGACCGGAGGGAACACCGGCACGCGCTGGGAGTGTTGGGCCGACGCCGATGATGTCGAATCGCTGCTGCGCTGGGAGCAGGTGTTCGGCCACCACTTTCGCGCGGCGTTTGTCTTTGCCTACGAGATCGTTGACCCGCACTGGCACGCCTGGCACCCGCAGCGCTGGGAGTATGCGGGTCGGACTTACGCCTTCTATGCGGTGTGGGTCCGCGACTACGCGGGCGTGATGCGGCAGCGCTCCCCGCGCTGGGAGACCGTCGCCCTGCCGACCAAGGAGTACACCCGCCTCCGCCGCCCCTGGGAAGAGTTTTTGCCCGCATAGAGTCTGAGCAACCCGCGGAGGCTTCCCCTATTCCTGTGACAGAACCCGCACCAGTTCGGGGATCAACCTTCGAAAGGCCCGGGCCCGGTGGCTGATCTGCTGCTTGACCAGCGGGCTGAGTTCGCCAAACGTCTGATGGAATTCCCTGACCAGAAAGTAAGGGTCATACCCGAACCCATTGGCCCCGCGTGCAGTGTCGATGATTCGCCCGCGACAGGTCGACTCAAAGCTCAGTCGTACCACACCCATCGGATCCGCGACGGCCACGTGGCACACGTACTCGGCCCCGCGTTTTTCGGGCGGGACCGACATCAGTTCGACGATCAGCTTGGAATTGTTGCGTTCATCGGTCGCCCCCGGATCGCTGTAGCGCGCCGAGTAGACTCCGGGTGAGCCCCGCAACGCGTCCACCCGCAATCCGCTGTCCTCACCGATGGTCCAGCGTTTCAGCACCACCGCGATCCGCGTC
>JANOKO010001298.1:0-3333 GCA_031419335.1 Planctomycetota bacterium | reverse complement strand
CACAAGTCCCCGCAGTCCGCGGCATCACACGATTCGCCGCCTTCTACGACGATCAACTGTACCTGTTCAGTACTCAGGAGAACCGCGATCGGTTTAAGCAGTCGCCAGACAAATTTATTACCACCCGCGTCGTTCTGGACTTGGATTTGATTGAGACCGTCACGCGCTGACAGAGCACAAGAAGCCTGTCGAAACGCGGTCGTGAACGGCGACATGCGCCGGGGAATGGTCGTTCGGCTCCTCCACACACGGGAGGTCATTGAAGCCACTTCTGCTGGCTGCTGACGACTTTTCTTCCAACATGCTCTAATACCCGGCACCCTGTCTACCGCCGGAGTGACCACTTTCCGTGGCTAGTGCCTTCTCGATCGTTGTTTCCGGTCTGCTGTCCCTGGTGATCTGGCAGTCGATCCAGTTGTATCGAGGCGTTCGTGGAACGACCCTGACAACCACAGCTGTTTGGAGTATTTTCGTCGCAGTCGTGTGGGGAGCCGCCTGGCCCCTCTCTGCGTTCACCTTCGCAGATGTCCCCGTGGGACAGGACCAAGTGTGGTACTGGACAGCGGCGGTTTCCCTGGTCCCCCCGATTGCAGTCCTGGGGGCGAAACGTCCTGGGAGTGGGGTCTGGAATTTTTTTGTCTTGCTCCCGCTGGTGCTGGTACTGGGCTGGCCCGCTCTGACGGTGTGGACGGTGCGTGGGCCGGGTGCCTTGCAGGTCGAGACACCGGCTCTGGTTGGGTTTGTCCTTGTTCTCGTGATGGGATGTGGGAATTATGTTGCCACGCGACTCGCATTCCCGGCACTGCTCTATGCCCTGAGTGTGATCTTGGCACTGGCCCCCTGCTCGACGGTATCGGCGGAGAGCGATGTGTCTGCGAACTGGTTTCGCTTGGCTGGCACCACGAGTCTGTTGCTGTGCGTGTGGTGGGGGCGGTTTATCGTGCTTCGCCTTCCCCTAGAGCAGAACGGGCCCAACCGGGTCTGGAACGACTTTCGCGAGATGTTCGGGATCGTTTGGATGAAGCGGGCCATGGACCGCATCAACGAGGAGTTCGCGGAGCGGGAACAGTGGCCCGCCCGGCTGGGAACCAACGGGATGGAATGGTTGGGAACCCCCACCGACGACCAGCGGCAACATGTTGAGGCCCGAATGGGATACGCCCTGCACTGGATGTTGCGGCGGTTTGTCGATCCAGAGTGGATCAATCGGCGGATGGTGCGGTGCGTGGACAGCGACCCCGTGGGGGTCGACTGAACGCCGCCGTTCCCCGATGTCGCTCGTCAGGAAAGCTCCAACGGCGATCGGTTTCGGACAAAAGTGCCGATTCTACGCCTGGCAGCGAACTCTCCCCCTGGCTGATGACTGACCGCTGAAAGCTGGTGGCTTTGCAGCCCCGTCTTGCTGCTCTGGGGGGACCGGCCTAAGATATTCACATGGCGGAGTTCTCTCAGACATAGGTTCGTGATTCCCACGCTGCCTGTTCTCGCACGGACGAAGGAATAACCATGCAGATTTTTGCGGCACGCTGTGCCTGCCTGGCGCTGCTGGGGGCTGGGCTGGGCTTTTGGATCGGTGTCATCCGTGCCGAGGAGCCCGCGAATTCGGGCGATGAATATTTCGAACTGATGCAGGTGTTCGTCGACACGTTTGACGAGATCGACCAGAACTATGTGAAGGATGTCGACCGTCGCAAGCTGATCGAGTCGGCAATCCGGGGCATGCTGGCCGATTTGGATCCCTATTCGGACTACATCAGCCCCGACGAACTCGCTCAGTTCAACGAGGCAGTCGACCAGGAGTTCGGCGGAGTGGGGATCCAGGTCCAGTTCCTCCGCGAGATCCGGGCGATCGAAGTCTCCGTCCCCCTGCCCGGGGGACCAGCCTCCAAAGCGGGGATTCTGACCGGTGACCGCATTGTGGAAGTCGGGGGCAAGAAAGTCTCCGATTTCGACCAGAATCGCGAGATGGAGTCAGCCATCGAAATACTGCGAGGCAAGGCCGGTGAGGTCGTCAACATCGGCTACACGCGCGGCGATTCGTCAGATGTCATCCGGGTCGACCTGAAACGTGAGATCATCCACCTCGACACTGTCCTCGGGGAGACCTACCGACCCGATGGAACATGGAACTACATGCTCCATCCGGAGAAGAAGATTGGCTATGTCCGCCTGACCCACTTCACCGCCCGCAGTGGCGATGAGATGAAGCAGGCGCTCAAGGCCCTCAAGGCCGATGGAATGAAGGGACTCGTCATTGATGTCCGCTTCAATCCCGGTGGATATTTGCAGACAGCGGTCGAGATCGCCGACCTGTTCCTCGAAGAAGGAGTCATCGTCTCCACACAAGGCCGCAACAGCCGCGAAGTGACGCGTACCGCCAAGAAAGCTGGAACCTATATGGGGTTCCCGATCGCCGTCATCAGCAACCGGTTCAGTGCTTCGGCCAGTGAAATCCTGGCCGCTTCGCTGCAAGATCACAAACGCGCCGTCGTGGTCGGGGAGCGCAGCTGGGGCAAGGGGAGCGTGCAGAACACCCTCGACGTAGAGGACGGCAAGAGCAAGCTCAAGCTGACGACGGCCTCATACTATCGGCCCAGCAAGGAGAAGATCCACCGTTTCCCCGGCGAGACCGAAGCCGACAAGTGGGGAGTGATGCCTAACGACGGGATGAAGGTCGAATACACGATGGACCAAAATCGAGCCTACGACTCGGATCGGAAAAAACGGGATGCCGTGAGCCAAGAACGCATCCCGAGTACCTTTGACGACCTCCAGTTGAAGAAGGCTCTGGAAGTTCTCGATCAGGAGATCGCCAAGAGCACCGCCGAAGCGAAGCCCGCTGATGCCGCTCCGGCTGAGGAGAAGAAAGACGAGAAGAAGGAGGGCGACGCCGAGAATAAAAAGGCCGCCCGCATTCCGTTCTTCCCGACCACGCTGAAGTACCTGCTGTAAGGCTGAAGTATCTGTTGTAAGACAGGCGAGCCGGGCGGCGTCAGCCCCCGGTTTCTTTCGATGGCGATTCTTTAGCGTTACCACGACGTATTCTCTCAGGATAAACCATCCATGACTTCGATTCGAGCCTTCGCCACGTTTCTGCTCCTCGGAGTTCTCGCCGCCTCCCCGCTCACTACGATCCGCGCCGAGGAGAAGCCGCCGACCGGCCTCGCCTCCACGCTGCAACCGTTTGTCGACCGGCACACGCTGGCTGGGGCGGTGACGCTGGTGGCCGACAAGGACAAGATCCTCGACCTCTCCGCCGTCGGGTTTGCTGACATCGCCAACAAGCGGGCCATGCAGCCGAATGACATCGTGTGGATCGCCTCGATGACTAAG
>JANOKO010001297.1:0-2939 GCA_031419335.1 Planctomycetota bacterium | reverse complement strand
CCCGTACGAGCAACGGGCCGTGCGCGCGCTCTCCGACGCGGGCGCAGGCATCCTGCTCGGGACGGACATGGGCAACCCCTTCGTGTTGGCCGGCTTCGCGCTGCACGAGGAGCTCGCCAATCTCGTCGCCGCCGGGCTGACAGATGATGAGTCGCCCGAGGAACCGGAGCGCTGGTCCCGGACCTCTCCCCCGGCCCTGAACTGGCAAGATCACGTCTGGCCCCCCGCTGGCCCCTACGGAGATCAGTTCTGGGCCGCGCAGTTCCGCATAACAGTCGACCGGTTCCATCAGCTGGTGTCCAAGCACCAGTGGAAGCACATCCCCGTTGGTCGCGTGATCTACGTCGAGTCCACCTATCTCCTGCAACAACTATCGAAGCTGTCCACTCCCACTCCATCACCCTGCAAGAGGAAGTAACACCATGTCCTGCTCCCCCACCCTCCCGGCCCGCGAGTTGCGGACCCAGACCGTCCACGTCAAGGACTTCGATGCCGAACGATTCGCGCGAGACGTGCGGCGTCGCTACGGACTCTCGGCGACTGCGACCGAGATCACCAAACACCCCGTCGCGGGCATGTCGATCGTGAGCGTAACGACGGACTACTCCGTCCTCACCGATGTCGCCGCCTTCGCAGCGGGCTGGCTGACCGCCCAGAGCCATCACCGCTAACCCCCTTCCCCAGGAGCGATCCCCATGAACATCGACCTGACCGACCACAAGCAATTCGCCGAACTGATCGAATCGATCCACCTGAAACGCCGCGAAGAAGCATGGTCCGCGTTCTGCGGCCTCTATCCCGGGGACAAGAGCCAACCCCGAAACGCCTTCGAGTCGGGCTTCGTCAACGGGATCGTGCAGACGCTCGCGATCTTCCGTGACAACCCCACCGGTCGCCTGGCACACATCAGCCAATCGAGCAACTAACCCCCTTCGCGGCTTCGCGCCTTCGCGTGAGGCTGTGTCAATCCACAGATTCCACAGATTTTCACGGATCAGGAACCCAGGAGACCGACTATGACATTCGAAGAACTCTACACCCTGCCGCTCGGCACACAGCTCAGGCTCGTTGATGGAGAGTGGGACTTGCGCGGCGTATTGCAATGGGCGGGCCTCGACCCCATCGGAGTGAGGCTCGCCATCATTCACTTTGCGGACAACAGCGACATCCCCTTCGTGGATCTCTACGAGGATGATGACGTGATGGAATCCTGTCTGGAGGGGCTGGAGGTGCAGGCCGCGCCAGTCGCACTTCTGCCGTGCGAACCTCGCGAGTATCCCCTCATTCAGTGCTATCGCTGCGGAGACTCTTCGCGGGTCATAATCAACGGATTGTGCCTGGAGTGCCAAAACTCCGTGGTATTCACAGTTCCAGCCCACGTCTTCAGGGGAGAGTAACTCACTATGCCAAAACGCCGGGCCAACCACGAAGGCAGCTTCTACCGCCGCGCGAGCGACGGGCGATACGTCGCCACCTTTCAGGGACGCACGCGAACTCACAAAGTCGAGGCCAAGGCCCGGCAGCTGTGGGCGGAGATGAAGTCCGCTGCACTGTCGGGCTACGACCATCGGGCCGCAACCACCGGCCTGCACACCGTCGAAGCCTTGACCGCTCGACTGATCTCGCCGAGTCAGGCGATCAGTACGCAGGTCAAATACCGAGCCGCTCTGGAATACCTGCTCCCCTACACGGGGAGTCGGCCTATCAAGAACGTCTTGGCAGCGGATGTGAGCCGCTGGCTGGAGCTGCTGGCCAGGAAGCACGGCCACGACAAGGCTCGGATTCGGCAAGTCGCTTACGACCTGCTGGCACGCGCCTGCAAGCTGGCGATTCGCGACGGGCTGTTGCTCAAGTCCCCATGCGACAACCAATCCAGGCCGCAAGCCCGGCGGAAGCCCATGAACCCGCCCTCGGTCGCTGAGGCTCAAGCGATCCTGTTCGCCACCGTGGATGACCGGCATCACGTCGCCATCGCCCTCGGCCTGCTCGCCGGGTTGCGACCGTGCGAGATTTTCGGCCTGCGATGGAGCCGCGTCGACTGGCGTCGGAAAGTGATCCTGGTCGACCAAGCCGCTGTCGAGGCCGGGAAGGTCACGCTCCAGGATCACAGCAAGACTAAGGCCGGACACCGCGAGGTGCCGATGATTCCGCAGCTGGTCAAGGCTCTGAAGTCCCGCCAGCAGCAAGCCGCCACCGAGGGACTGGAGGACTGCGAACTCGTCATCCCCACCCGCGTCGGCACTCCGACCATGAGAACCACATTCTTGCGTCGAGTCTGGCACAAGCACCTCGCCGCACTGGGCCTGCCCCAGCGGACCTTCTACCAATCCCGCCACAGCTGCGCCACGCTGCTGGCCGGGTCCGGAGTCCCCCTGCAAGTCATCGCCAAGATCCTCGGCCACGCCGACTCCAAGACGACGCTGGCCATGTACTGCCACGTCCTCGGGGGCGAAGCCCTCCAGGCGATGCAAGGTCTCTCGGATCTCTACGACACCGACCACTGAAGGCCCCACTGACGAGCGCGACGCGAGCGAACGCATCAAAGTTCATCTACTAAACATCTACTCCACGATTAACCTCGCGGGATCACTCCCGCGAGGTAAATCACAGTCGGGATGACAGGATTTGAACCTGCGACCTCTTGCACCCCAAGCAAGTGCGCTAGCCAAGCTGCGCTACAGCCCGCATCGGATTTCGCAGGTGTCTCATGGCTGAGGGTGACACTGCGAGACCGGATGGTAGCTGCATCGAACGGCAGGGTCAATTCAGGTGTGAAACACGAGCGGTTTCAGGGTGCATGTCAGCTTTTGTGTGTCGGCGTATCGCCTGAGAAACGTCAATAGGAGAAGTCGGCGGAATATTGGAAGATAGGTGGAGCCAGTGGACTGGCGAAGGGTGATTGGGCAGGGAGGCGGAAAAAATGTCTCAGGATGTGGCGG
>JANOKO010001296.1:0-2096 GCA_031419335.1 Planctomycetota bacterium | reverse complement strand
CAAATCCGACCCATACGCCCGCCGTCCCGTATCGTTCGACATGCTCGACCTCCCTGTCGTGCTGAAGTTCCGTCCACCAAAACGGAGTCTCCACGGTCTGGCGATCCTCGCCTAGACCACTTAACTTTCCGGATGGCCTCTGAGATTACTGGTATCGTTGTGAATCGGCGTAATTCAGCCCTTGCATACACTCAGATCACCTTCAACCTCTATGACGAAAGTGGAAATCAAGTCGGTTCTGCAGCTGCCCACATCCTTGGTCTGGAACCTGGTGGAAGATGGAAATTCCGAGCAATCCCGCTTGGCACTGAATTCAATAGCTATAAGCTCTCCAATTTGACATCCCCTTGACAATCTCGCCGGGTACCACTCAACGCGGGGTGGCCCAGACGCTGCTTTGAGCGTCTGGGTGGCGGAGCGACAAGAGGATTGACAGAGGATCGCTGTCTGAGAGAATCAAGCTGGATCTCATCCCTCCTGTTCCTGCTTCTCCCAGACATCCAATGCGATGTCTGGGCCACCCCGTCAGATCGCGTCTTGTTGCGGAGACCAGCAGCATGAAATTTACAGTGACCATGGATCGTGACGAAGATGGCGTGTGGGTCGTGGAGTGTCCGTCGATCCCGGGTTGTGTCAGCCAGGGGGAGGCGCGGGAGGCAGCCTTGGAAAACGTGAATGAGGCGATTGCGGCTTGCTTGGCGGTCCGCTCTGAACGCGGGATGCCGCTGACTGCTTGATTCTGCCGTGCAAGGCTCCCCTTCTGTCCCCAGCGGAGCTTGTGGCCGAGGATCATCGTGGGATAGGCTTCCAGCCTGTCATGTCTTCGCCAGGCCAGACAGGCTGGAAGCCTATCCCACGGGGCAGTCTGGCCGCTCGCATCAGGTGAAACACTGTCCGCCACTCCCAAATTCCCGTCCTGCCGAAACTTCTGTTTGGTGTTGACAACTCAATACAAGCAGAATAGGCTCCTCTTTGTCCTGTTTTCATGAGACTCTCACTCCACACGGACTACGCACTCCGTTTCCTGATGTACCTCGGCACCCGGCCGGGGCGGGCGACCATTGCGGATGTCGCGGAATTCTTCAGCATCTCCAAGGACCACCTGGCCAAGGTGGCCCAGCGGATGGTGCAGCTGGGATACGTCCGCAGCGTCCGAGGGATCAACGGTGGCATCGATCTGGCGCGGCCGCTCGATTCGATGACGGTCGGAGAAATCATCCGCGATTTCGAGGGGGCGATGCACTACCTCGAATGCGTGGGGGCCACCACCCAAGTGTGCGTGATCCAGCCGGGGTGTGAACTCAAGAGAGTCTTCGCGGAAGCAGAACGCCTGCAATGGGAGTACCTCGACTCGGTGAAGCTGGCCAGTGTGGTCCGCCCGGGTCTGGACCTCGTGCAGTTGAAAACGACAGCTCTGGATACCCCGTGAGACATCTCGGGACCGGGGCGGTTGTCTTGCGGTCTCGGGAGAACATCATGAAGCGTCGAATGGCTTGGGCACTTCTGCCCGTTCTGTTGATTGGTGCGGTCGTGGCTCAGTCGCGAAGTGCGGACAAAGCGAAGGTCGACCCGGCTGCGGTCGAGCGGGCTCGCAAGCAGGTGCGGATGCTGGACGACCTGTATAAGACAGCTGTGGTGCTGATTACCGAGCACTACGTTCACAAGGAAGACGATGTGGCGGCGGGCACGGCAGCGCGGTTGCTGTTCGCGGCGATGAAGGAGAAGGGCTGGCACGAGGCCCGTCTGATCGATGCCACCGGTGAGCCGTACGAAGAGAAGAACGCCCCCGCCGATGAGTTCGAGAAGTCGGCCATCGCACAGATTAAGGCGGGCAAGGCCTTCGTCGACACGGTGATCGAGAAGGACGGCAAGCCCTACCTGCGAGCCTTGACCCCGGTGCCGGTCGTGATGGAGAAGTGCATCATGTGCCACGCCCACTATAAGAATGCGGCCAAGGGGCAGGCCATTGGGGCAGTCGGGTATGTGGTTCCGATTGAGTAAACGCTCAACACGAGTCGACAAGGCGTGTGAATCCGAAAACCCCCGGCAACTCAGAAGAGTCGCCGGGGGTTCGCAATGGATCACTGTGTCGCGTC
>JANOKO010001295.1:0-1608 GCA_031419335.1 Planctomycetota bacterium | reverse complement strand
CGAGCGATCGTGGCTCCCGCGAGGCCGGAATCCCTCAAGGCTCCCTTGTAGAGTTGGAGGTGGTCGGACTTCACAGCCAACGGCTCGATTCCGAACCGCTCCATGTGACGCACGAAATCTCGAATGTCCTGGCCATAGACTTCAAGGCTGGCCTTCGACTGGAGAACATCACAGACCCACGGGACGAGAGCCTGAATCGGATGCGTCGCCCGGCCTGCCACCACGGGTAAGACGCGACTCAGGAACGACTCGATCTTTGCCTCGTGGCTGTCGAGTGATACGGGGCGAGGATTCGTGAGGCTTGTCAATTCGATCAGCGACCGGTCGTTGACTTCCTCGCCGCTGGTAGTGAAATCATCGTTGGTTGCCATGCAGTATCGAATGTGGTCGGGCGGCACTTTACCTCGGAACACCGGCTCACCAAAAGCACATTCAGTGAGCCGGTCATGATTTGCAAATCGATGACCTTGACCACTAGCCCCGTTGATGTCGCGGTATCGCTCCTCGTTCAACTCAGCTCGACACCACAGCAAAACCCCCGTGCTTTCGCATGGGGGTTGGGCCTGAGAACGGCTCAGAACACAAGACAGTCGACTTCAACACCCACGATCAGAACGGAAGTCCGTCCTCGCCGAGTTCGGAGTCTCCATTGGCATGACTGCCATTGGTGGACTCCGGTTCCTGACCCGGAAGCGGGACAGTGAACATGAACTCTTGAGCCTTGCCCAGAATGAAGATCAAGGCGGGCAGGTCGCCAGGGTTGAAGCTCGTCGAGTCTTTCCATTCGCCGGTATGCCGATCTTGGTAGCGGCGAGGAGCGATGGTCAGGCTGCGAAAACTTTTCTCGCCGTCTTCGGTGTCGACGGTGTTGAGCCAGATGGCGACACCGATGCCTCCGACTGCGAACTTCTTCTCAGGCGGCTGCCGCTTCGGACGCGGCGGCGGGGCGGCGGGTTGGCGTTTGGCCATGATGAGAAACCTCCAGTGATGTGAATGAGATGATGCTCTCAGGCATGGCAATTCGATGTGAACTGCCATGTGACACATTGCAGGAGGTCGGCGTTTGGCGCAATCCTTTGTCAGTGAATTTGCTTATGCAGTCGACTCACCAGACAAGATCGCATGCAGGCGATGGCGTGTTGTGTAGAACTCGCGAGTCACCACGAGTGCTTCGGTTCCGGCATGCGTGGCAGCATAAAACGTGCGTTCGACCGTGCCTCCTTCCGTTCTGATCGTGCCGGACTCCGCTGTCACCAAACCATCGCGGACCAGCCGCCCCATGAGCTGATAGAACTTCGGTCCGTCATACCCTGGAGCCAATTCAGCCAGTCCCAGCTTCAATTGGAAGGCCGACACCGATCCCGTGCGACTCGAAAGCAAATCGAGGACCAGATACTGGAGAGCTGTCAGTGACGGCAACTTGGCCGGGACGTGTTGAGGTTCTCGCTCGTCATCGCTGGCCTCTGGCATTCGTGGATTCGTCATCGCGTGTCGGTCACTCGGTGATTGGCAGCAACGGCAATAGACCTTCCATCCCTCGGGCCGCTTGGCATTGTTCATCCCCCGCTTCCATACCGACACAACAGTTCGGGCGGGTCGGGTAGATCG
>JANOKO010001294.1:0-3123 GCA_031419335.1 Planctomycetota bacterium | reverse complement strand
CCTGAACCCAGCCTGCAGCAGATGACCGCACATACTGTTTCCCATGACACCGGTGCCGATCCAACCAATGCGAGTGGCTCCGGGGGTGATCGTCAATGCAGCCATCATGCGTTCCGTTGTCGTGAAGAGGACTCAGTCCGTTGTCTGTCGCCAGTATAGATGCCACCCTACGAGGCGTCACGGCTGGCCTTGTGGATCACCTCCGGACCAGAGGATCGGACCAGGCTGACCGACGAGTTCGTGGACATTGATCTGGGCCGGCTGGATACTCCAACGAGAATTCTGGCTCCCGGAACTGTGCAATACCAAGCACTGTGGGCCGGAATCCAGCGTCCCAGGATCAGCTTGATGGAAAAAACATTTGGTGCCGATGAACATGCTTCTGCGGAGGCCCTCATCGAGATGGCTCTCGCTGAGGATCTGGAAGGGCAGTGCGACCTGACATCAGTGGCAATGGTTCCGGTCGACCAGGACGGGGGAGTGCAAATTGTGGCGCGCCAGCGCGGGGTGGTGGCGGGTTTGCCGATCATTGAGTCCGTGTTTTCGAAGATCGACCCCGCGGTTGCGATCGATTTACTCTGCCAGGATGGGGAAGCCGTACTCCCCGGTCGTGTGCTGGCAAATCTGCAGGGGCCAGTTCGCTCGCTGCTGACGGGAGAGCGGACGGTACTCAACTTCCTCACAGCTTTGGGGGGCGTGGCAACCCTCACTCGTCAATTCGTGGACGCTATCCAAGGAACCCACGCTCAAATACTCGACACTCGCAAAACCTGGCCCGGCTGGCGACTGCTGCAAAAATACGCAGTCCGTTGCGGGGGAGGGACCAACCATCGAATGGGCCTCTTCGATGGTGTACTGATTAAGGACAACCACCTCGCCGCCTGGAGAACACAATCCCCCGATGGCTCCGTGGCCGCCGCCATTCGCCAATCGCGACTGCGCTGGCCCGGGAGACCGATTCAGGTCGAGGTCGATACACTGAGTCAGCTCAACGATGCACTTCACGAACAGCCAGAGATGGTTCTGCTCGACAACATGAAGCCGCCCCAGCTGCGCGAGGCAGTCTTGATTCGCGACCGATTCGCACCGCTGGTCTTACTGGAAGCGTCGGGCGGAGTGACTCTGAAGACAATCACCGAGATTGCAGCGACCGGAGTCGACCGGATCAGTATCGGGGCGCTGACCCATTCCGCACCGGCCTTCGACGTGGCATTCGATTGGGGACAATAGAACCGTGAGTCTCACTTCTTCAGCTTGGAGATCTCCGCTGCGATCGTCTGGCTGTCTTCGGCAGGTGCGACCATCGGGTTCTTGTAGGCGATCTTGCCGTCCTTCCCGACGATGAACGTCCAGCGCTTGGCGGTCGCATGACGGGTCAGGGATATTTCCTGGCCGTCGCTGGTTTTGACCTTGGCCACCTTATCGCCGATTTCGACGGGCACGCCGAACTTGGTAGCGACCTCACCGGTCTCATCAGCCAACAGCGTGAAGTTGAGCATCTTGTCCTTCTTAAATATCTGATGGTTCGCGACCGAGTCCCCGCTGACACCCACCACTTCGACACCGTCGCCTTGTAGCTTGGCCATATCATCCCGGAACCCGCACGCCTGTTTCGTGCAGCCGCCAGTCAAGTCGGCGGGGTAGAAGTAGACCACGACGATCTTCTTGCCGAAGTGATCGGTGGACTTCCAGTCCTTCCCCGCGTCGTCCTTTGAGGTGAATTCGGGTGCCTGGGCTCCGACTTCAAGCTTGATGTCCTCTGCCATGATCTGTTGTCCCAGTCCCAGTGCAGACACGCCTGCCACGATCCAAACAAACAGCGTCTTCATTGGGTGACTCCCCGTCGTTGTTGATGAAATCGCGAGCCGCAACTGATGTGCTGCCGCTAGGCCTCACTGATCTGTAATTGAGAATACGGTTAGGGGAAGGTCAGGTCAAACGACCAGTGTCCTCGTTTCCCGTCTCGGGCATTGCTCGGGCGACAACGCCTCAAAACCCCGCTACCATGACGTGCTTGAAGTCACTGTCTAGGCGGAGGGGCTGCGGAGGCCCAGCCTTCTGAAGTCAGAGGAAGCTGCATCAATGAATGAACGATCGACCGCCATTCTGTTTGCCGTGCTGACGGCGCTCTTCTGGGGGGTATACGGCCCGGCACTGGGGAACGCTCGCAGCGCGACCCGGGAGTGGAGTAACTTCAAGCCGTACCTATTTATTGGCGTGGCGTACCTCGTGTGGGGGATCGTTGGCGGCGGGTTGGCGATGTGGGCCAAGGGGGACAACTTCTCGTTCGTCGGGAAGTACGTCCCAGCTGCGAAGTGGGGGTTTCTGGCGGGATCGCTGGGGGCGTTCGGAGCGCTCACGCTGACGTTTGCGGTGATGAACGCGATGGCCGCCAAGTCGGGGCCGGGTCTCGTCATGCCGATCGTGTTCGGTGGAGCTGTGACCGTAACGGCGATCACGCAGTACCTGATGTACAAGAGTGCCGGGGCTCACTTCGATCCGAAGATGGGAGCTGGCATGGTGCTGATCGTGGCCGGGATCGTGCTGGTGGCCAAATACACGCCGCATGGCGGTCACGCCCCAGCGAAACCGACGGCCACCGTGGCGTCCGTATCGACGAATGCCCACGAGTAGTCCGCCCCAAAGCCCAGGGGTTGCAACCGCTGGGCTTTCCGCATGCGATGTCCTCCTTCGAATTCCCCTCTGTCGCTCAACCATAAACCCTCAACCATAAACCTCCCCCACCATGTCGAACAACATCGAAAGCACGCTCCACGAAACCCGCCGGTTCCCGCCGCCTGCGGAGTTCACCGCCCTCGCCAATATCAGTAGCGAGGAGCAGTACCAAGCCATGTGCAACCGGGCCAAGGACGACCCGGCTGGGTTCTGGGGCGACTTGGCCAAGGAGCATCTGCACTGGTTCAAGCCGTTCGACCAGGCGATGGTCGGCACCATGCCGAACACCAAGTGGTTCGTCGGGGGCGAGACCAACGCCTGCTACAACTGCGTCGACAAGCATCTCTCGACGTGGCGGAAGAACAAAGCGGCGATCATCTGGGAAGGGGAACCCGGCGATACCCGCGTCTTGACCTACCAGGACTTGCACCGCGAGGTCTGCAAGTT
>JANOKO010001293.1:0-6105 GCA_031419335.1 Planctomycetota bacterium | reverse complement strand
TGAGACGCCGATTTGCTTGCAGAGGGGTATTGATGCTCGGCCCGTGTTCAAGTTGGGGCTGTTCGGTAAAGGGGGCGCGGATGGCCTTGTATAAATTTAACCGTTTGGTCCAAATGTAGACCAGCGACCGGGCGGCACTATCTAGCGACTTGCGCCATTCGTCCGGCTGGCTACGCCGCACCTGGAGTTCATGACCGATCATCCACTCTTGCAGCCACCGGTCAAACGACCGGTCGCTGTCCGCCGTTTTGTGGAAATACTGTCGCAACAGTCCGACCGGCCAGTCGAGATGGCTTTCCAGGGACCATAAGAATACTTCATCGGGCGGCAACGCCCAGTCCCGCCGCTGTCCCGAGACGATGTCACCCAGATCGCGGAGCAGGTCTGGAAGAAACCGCTTCTCAATATGCTCCAGCGTTTCGGGACGGGCGACTTCTTGTGCCGAGCCGAGATCCAGCCGCAAGGACCAAACCTTGATCCTCCGCTCCAAAAGTGGTCTTTCCCACTGCTTGCGGTCCCACAACACGAACGTGTTGACATCCCACGTAAAGTAATACTGGACACACGCCTCTTCGGCTTTGTCATGGGCATCTTTGACCACTTTTCCGTCGAACGCGCTGGTGTTTCCCGGCAGCTTGACCTCTCCAGTGAGCAGAATTTTTTGATTGGGCCCGTAGAATCGCAGATCCTTACGAGCGTTAGCGCTTTTCGTGCTGCCCTTTCCCTCAATCCTGACTTCAACGAATGGGCATCGGTCCGGGATGGTGGCAAAAAAAGCCGTCGCTGCGGTGGCCATCTTGCCGCAGAAATCGACTTCATTGATGGTGTCATTGTTGTGAGTCGTCATAGGAAAGACAGGATACCAACCTCTTCGCGGAATCGCAGCTTGCGCAGTCTCCCCCTGACGGGGTTTTCATGCCGGTCACTGCAGGCCGCAATTGCCTTCGAAATGGTCGGTCGAGCCGTGATTTGCCATTCGTTAGTCCGTCCTCCCACTGGAGCCACATCGTCAACGCTCGGTGAACGTGGTTGATATGGCTCCAGGCACCGACGCTTCCTGCTCGGGAGCAGCGGCGAGCAAGCGAACATTCAGTCCCCTTTGCCAGTCTCCGGTCGGAGTCAGGCCACTACTAGCTACCATCCCGGAGACAGCCCTTTGTACCTGGGTTCGGGTTAAGAGCCAAAGCCACCCATGCCGCCCAGTCCAGTCCCCATGAAGTTGGATCCTTGATGAGGAGATCTTGTGGATGATGCTGGCCGAGTCGCTTCCAGAAACGGTTTGAGAACTGTCCGCAATTCACGATGGACCTGCGGTGTTTGACGAACCACCAAGGCACCGGGGACACTCCGGATGGTGCCCATCCCCCCGTTGGCCTCCCACGAATCCATCGCCACCATCTCGGTCACGATCTTCGAGAGATCCTCGGCAAATTTCTCGGCACGCGCCTGTGTGGCCGTGGCACCGGGAGTCTCACTCGCCGGAGGCGTCGGGGTCAGTGATGGTCTTTCGAGAGATGCCCCCATCCCGAAAAATCCTCCCATCTGAGGAGCTGGAACACCCTGGCTATGTTCTCCCCGATCGGAGTGCAACACATCCGGTGCATAGATCCTGTAGGTCACGACCACCGGATCGCGGGTTTCTTCGGTCAATCCCTCACTTAGTTGGGCCAGCGCCAATTCAATTGCAGCATGACCCCGCTGGTTCTGCGACACAATGAGTCGCTGCCCCACAAGTTGCAAGTTGCCTCCCTCTCCATCTCGATCCGCCCACTGGCCCGCAGGGACCACGGATTGAATCAACTCGATCAAGGAGCCAGCATCCAGCAGAGCCGGTTCACCCAGCGGACCTTCTCTCAGCAGTGCATGCAGATCATACGTAGAGACAATCAGCGTATCTCGGGCCGTGTCCGAGCTGGTGAACCGAACCGTGCGACCGGAGATCAGATAGTCGATGTTCATCTGAGGCAGAGCCAAGTCCAGCGCTTCGCTCCACATCAGCCCTTCGAAATTCCCCTGGATGACCGTGTCTGTCTCGACTCCGGAATCGGTGAGTGCCTGGTGATCCAGTACTACTGGCAAGCCAGTGTCGGCCTTCAACAGCTCAATCCACTCCGCAAATGTCCGATCGAGATGCGAATCGGTACAAGGTGCCTGCAACTTGTCGAGCGATTCTTTGTCGGGCAGTTGGAGAAACCGGGATTTCATCTGCGTTGAAACACTCGTTCGGGAGGGGGCCAGATCTACGCCACTCCCTCCAAACTGAGCGTGAGCTTTCCCTGCCGGGAGCAACAGCCCCAGCGCCAGGACATACACGGAAAACCAATGTCGGGTCATGAGGCGGACTCCCTGAAAAGCAACAGCCAACCGTTCCGCCCGGAAAGCGAGCGCGTGAGTCGGCACGAGTGGTATCCGTCAGGCTACCGCACGTGAACAGCGGATACAAGAAATACCAGCCAGAGATTTCGTGAAGTGTGTCCTGCCGGATGGTTTCACTCTTTCACAACTTTCCAGTTTCCCCAGAGTTTAGGGGTGAGCTCGGCTTCGCTGGGGATATCAGAGGTGATGGCCGTGGCTTTGTTATTCCAATAGATGCGCTGGGTCGTTTGAAAGTTGGCCCCTCGCAGGATGCCGAGGTCTCCACGGTAAGTTTGTTTGACAAACGGCTTCCACTTCAGCACCGTCAACGGGATGCTGATTTCGAAATTCCCCTTGTCGCGTGCAAGCGTGACTTCTTGACTCACATCGTTCACGACATCCAGAGTGATTGTTCGCCAAGGGCTGCTGAAGGCGATGGGTTGTTTGGTCCCAGGGACATTGGCTCGGTAGAGCAAGGCACGTGTTTGATCATTGACTTGGGTGATCAGCAACCGTTGATCGCCGGGAACCGGCTTCTCACGATCAGGGGTTGCCTTGGCGTTCGTACCGAGCATGATGTCCAAGCAACCTCCATGCTTGAAGAGTGCCTGGGGGGTTTCTCCGCTATTCGTCAGTAGACCCTCTTCTTGAGTGCGCCAGGCAACAAACAGATGTGTGTTGCTGACTGCCAGGGCTGCACTGACTTCGTAAGGTTGCGAGTTGCTGTTGAAATTGGCTCTTGTGCCCCGAGAATCGATCCATGCCCATTGTGTGGACGTGGGCCAATCCTCCAGCTTCCCATCGATTTGCGGACCCTGTGTTCGCATCGGCACAGCGAGCACTCCACTGCCACGTTGATGCTGACGATTGACTTCAACTGTGGCGAACCATTCTCTGGCACGTTGTAGATCGGGAATCCCCACGTGGATCTCCTGCTCGGGCAGACGAGTCAACGATTCAAGACCGTCCACTCGCACCAGACTGGTGCGACCTCCGTCCACCAAAAACACGTTTCCGTCCACTGTCTGAGTCAGACTGGGCCAGAAGTTTTCATCATGCAAGGAAACATCTGTCACATCCATATTGCGGGTCGCGATCGGAGCAGCCCAACAGGGACGCACGCGAATATCGTGAAACAACGAACCGACGAACAGACCATCCGCCGTCATGAGGTACATGTTTCCCATGTTACCGTTGACACAAAACAAGGGGCCGACTTTGTTCTGGATAAAGCCTCCGAGAAGCCGCGTGTGCCCAATCACCATTCCAGGGCGATCTGGTACTGCCGCTTCATGGCTGGCGTGCAATCCTGGCCATGCGCTGGGGTAACTCCATCGCGGTTCCCCTTGAAACTTGCCGCCAAGTCCGAACGGTGAGAACGGTTCAGGTGCATTGGTGTTGATCGTCCAGCCACCCGGTTCCGTAAGCGACTGATTGCCTCCGCTCGAAGGCGGTACACCTCCAGCTGGTCCCAGAGACTGTGGTTTTTCCAGGTCATAGACTGGAAATCCATGGGCGTCGTAAGTCGCGGCAAATCGCACATTCTCCGGGCCCCATTGTGAGACGACAAAGGCCAAATCATTCATCACTGTGACGCCGCGACAGAGCGATTTAAGAAACCTCACTTCCTCCGGTTGAGGGCGACCGTCCTGATTGGAATCGGTCCACGTGAATGCCGCGTGTGCTTCGAGTGACGAATGTTCCAATTCGGGTTTGGTCCCATCTGGCCAGTGAGGTCGGAATTCTTCCTCCCGCAGGACCGACCAGCTATGAGCATTTCCGAGAGCTGCAACCAAGTGAGCTTGCCGTTCTCCATCCTGCCAGATGAACGCAATGTCATCACCGTTTGTCGGATTGTGTGTATAGCAACTGGTGAAGTAGCGACGTGCCATTTGCTCGATGGGATAAAGCGGTGTATCGGGCATGAAATGCCCGCCATGAGCATCTAACAACGGATCGGGACGCGAATAGATTCGCACGAGTTGATCAGTCCCGTTCCCGTTCAACTTGAACTCTAAACCTTTGTAATAGAACCGCGAACTGTCTTGCGGGTCCAGAACGCCACCTCCACCGTATTCGGTCGGCCCATAGAAAGCGCGAATGAGTTGTGCTTGATTCGACCACACCGAGACTCGTCTTGGTGAATTGTCCGACTCCGCGACCCAGATTCGATCTTGAGAATCAACGGCGATGCCGTTGGGATGATTGAGGTGCCGGGGTTCATACGGACCCACGGACGGGGCACCGGGAACACCCAAAGTCATGAGCCGTTTGCCGGTCGACGAGAACATTTTCACCTGATGTGACGTGCCACGATCCGTGATGAAGACCCGGCCTTTGGAATCAAGGGTCACGTGACGTGGATCTTCGAGGCCAGCGGAAATGATCGGGACGGGTTTTTCAGACAAGGTCTCGAATCGCACGAGTTTTTGACCGCTCAAAGCGAGCAGGTGTCCTTGAGCATCGAAGCACAGACCGCGAGGGTTGATCAGGGGAATCCGGCCTGACTCGCGGTTGCCCTTGATATCCACCACCCGCAATTCGTTCTGCCGCACGAGTGAATAGACTAACTGCCCATCTCGTGCAGCGATTCCACCGAGCACATGAATTCGATCCCCGCCATCGAAATGATCGAGTTCGACGGGCTTGGTGATGGTCTCCGGATGATTCGGATCACCGTCTTCTGCGAGCTTCTTCTGGAGGACTGAAACATCGGCGAAATCCCGAGTTTTGGCGGTCAAACGCAGTTCGCCTTCGAAGATTGAGCCGACATAGCACAGATGATCGGCATCCGCACGAGGCCCCAGATCCACGGTCAGTGTGGGAGCACCAGTCCAGTTGCCGCCGACCCATCCCTGTCCTCCCAGCTTGGTGCCATCTTCTTGAAGCCACTGCAATCCATGTCCGCCTTCCGCAATCGATGCTCCCATGAACACCAAGGGCTGACCATCGGCGGTTCGCGAACCCGGAACCGCAACAACGCTGGTGGGCGGTGTGTGCGTCGTCAACCAACAACCCGTTTTGTCCATCGTTTCCCAGGCCGGTTTGCCAGCACTGTAGATGCTAAACTGATAACGCAGCTTGAGCGGTTGATGCCACAAGCCTCGAACGGTGTATTGGCCAGGCGCGACCAGTCTCGTCGGAATATGATAGACGCCGTGACGTGCTGCGTCCGGATCTCGCAGCAAGTCGTCGCTCCCATCCCACCACGCAATGTTGTCACCTGCCGGAAACGGTGTTTCGCTCACAAGATTTCGTACGCGCTTCTTCTGTGAATCCTCCAGGACCAGCGTGACCACACCGGCCTCGGGCAACGTGAATCTCACGGGAATCGGAGGAGGTTCTTCGGTTCGCTTGGGCAGAATTAATGTCGACAACGCTGCGTCATCAAGTTGCGAAAACGCCATCAATTCGGCCAGCCAGATTCGTCGTCCCTCCTTGCCCTTATCCGCCAAGTGAGGATGGTCCGACCTGTCACCATGAACAATTCGTAACCGGAGTGCTCGTGTGGAAACCGATTTTGAAAAGGCGAAAACATGGGATCCCAGAGGCAAAGGATAAAGACTGCTTGAGTTATCCCAGGAAGAGACGAGCTTCCACTTCTCCGGCGATGCTTCATGAATACTGTCTGTCGCAGCTCCATCAAACACTTCGACGTGGGCTGACGAAAAACCACCAAACAACACACAGATCCCATCCAGCTTGACGACTGTGGGCCAGGACAATGTGATGAACTCCGGGTTCTTGAGG
>JANOKO010001292.1:0-1387 GCA_031419335.1 Planctomycetota bacterium | reverse complement strand
GGCCGCTCGGTGCTGTTGCTCGAACATCATTATCAGCTCGGCGGAATGGCGACCTGGTTCAAACGCAAGGGCGGCCATATCTTCGACATCTCCCTGCACGGGTTTCCCGTCGGGATGATTAAAAGTTGTCGCAAGTATTGGACGCAAGAGATCGCCGACTCGATCGTCCAGCTCAAAGGGGTCCGCTTCGAGAACCCGCAGTTCTCGCTTCGCACAAGTTTTGATCGCGAGGCCGCTGCCGATCACGATCGCGTCGTAATGGTCGCGAGTGTCGCTGAGAAAATCCTTCGACATGACCGAATCCGTCTCACCGCTTGACTGGGGGGGCGATGGAGTGCTGGCATCCACTCCGCCAGGGAACTTCCCCAAGGAACACTTGGCATCTTGTGTGGACAGCCGAGTGCATGGTCTGGGCAGGAGTACTGGCTTTAGCCCGCCCCAGAGCAGGCGAAAGCCTGTACTCCAACTCGTCACTACTTCTTGCGGTCGGTCTTCTTGCCAGTGGAAGGCTGGGGCTTGGACACCTTTTTGGTCACGGCGTCCTTCGGTTTGGAGGCAGCGGTTCGTACCGGGGGCGACTTCTTGTCGACGGGCTTCTTGACGGTGGCGACATGCGAGATGGCGGGCTTGGCCGGAGCGGCTTTCACTGGAGGAGTTTTGGCAGCAGAGGCCGCGGGCTTGGCCGGAGCGGCCTTGACCGTCAGGGGTGCTTTTCCTGTCGCGGGCGGAGCGACCGGCTCCGGCGGTCGTACTGGCTTCTTGGCAGCTGCTTTGGCTCGTTCTTCCTGCTCCATCTCCGCCTTCGCCTTGGGAGACGGACCCGGAGGCGTTTTTGGGGCATGCCCGCCGAAGACTTCGGTGAGTCGCTGAACGACGGTATTGGCGTCTGGTCCTTCTCCGAGAGATTGATTCGCGGTCAGCCGGAGTTTGCCCTTGAAGTGATGATCGCACGCCATGCACCGCACAAGGTGACAGAACAGGTGTGCGTCCGCCTTGCGGACGATCGGCTTCAGGTCTTCGGCCGCAGCGTCGATGGTCGCCTGGGGTTCGATCACTCCGAGGAAGGCCAACAGATCACGAGACTTATCGTCCAGCGGAATGGCATGGGTGCCCAAGCTGTTCTGGATCAGGTAGAGCTTCATGAACGGCGTGGTGTGCTTGAATTTCGAGATGTGCTTCTCGACCTGCTCGACAGGCTTTCGCTTCAGCTCTTCAAGATCGAAGCGGTAGAACTTTTCGAAGGTGTGTTGCAGGATCTCGCGAATGCGGAGGGCGGGCCATCCGGCGTTCGGGAGGGGGCTGAGAGCCTCTTCGATTTCCGAGATCGTACTGACCCGAATCTCGTTGAGGTCGTGGAAGGACTTCATCAACTGGTCGTAGGCCGCGA
>JANOKO010001291.1:0-3542 GCA_031419335.1 Planctomycetota bacterium | reverse complement strand
CCTGCACCCACTTGAGGTACACGCGCTGGGCATCCTCCGGGCGGGGGGGCAGGCTGTCGTGGATGGAATCGCGGACCAACTTCTGCGACTTGATCAGTCCCTTCCAGTCCGACCGAGACGTGCGGGAATCCTCCTGGGCTTGCACCAGTTGGGCGTCCTTGAGCTTCAGCGGCTCGCCAATCTGGCTGTCATACAGACCCAGTCCGCCCCACAACAGGACAGCTGTCCCCAGCCCACCAGCCAGGTATTGTTCGCGGCGTTCCATGCGAGGTCTCCTGTTCAGCTGGGGTTGGTGGTGGTGGATGGGACGGGTGCTGTAACGGGTTTCTCAACCGTAGGCTTCTCTTCTGTGGGCCGAGGCAGTTCGGCCTCGAGGGTGAACTGCCACGGGTAGTCGGGGTCTTTTTTGGTCTCCTGCGGAGTGGTCGGCTTGACGGTCCAACCGGCGTCAGCGAGTTTTTGCATGAGGTCGTTGGAGTCGTCCCGGTTCCGCGCGCGGGCGGTGCCCGTCACCTTCAGCAGCTTGACGCCCGAACTCGGGAGTGACTTGAGGTCGGTCAAGTAGAGCCGGTCGGTCCCCGGCAACAACTGGTGGAACTGGTCGAGGACGGCCAACTGGTCCTGGTCCGCTTCGCCCCAAGAGGAGAGGAGCTTGGCCGCTGCCAGATCCCCTGCCCCGTTCGTGATGTCGGCCTTCTGACTGGTGATCTCGGTGGTGAGGACTTCGATGTCGTTGTTCATACTCGCCATCTGCGAGCTGAAGTTCCACCAGGTTCCACCGATGAGCAGCGTGGCTGCTGCTCCGCCCGCCACGAGATAGCGGTTCGTGTGGTCTGGCTTTTCAGCAGGTTTGCGAGGATTGACCAGATCCACGCGCGGGATCATCCCCGTTTCCCCGGCCAGTCCGCGTGCGAGGAGCGCCACAAACGAGAGTCGGTTCTGGGACGGGATCGGCGAATCGAAGTGGTCGAAGTCGAGCGCGTGAACCTTCGCTCCGAACCGTTCCTGAACTGCCTTCACGACCGCTTCGTCCGCCTCCTCGTCCTCAACGAGGTACACCTGATCCACTTCGACGCCAGGATGCGATTGACCGAGCGAGATCAGGCAGCGATTGATCTCCATTTGCAACGGCGACACATGTCGTGCCGCGTCCCCCTCTGGCAGCCAAACAGCATGCGTGGCAATCAAACGGCGAGCATCCAGGATCGAAATCTCGACCCTGTCGCCTGATTGTGCCACGATCAGCGTCGGCACATCCGGCGTTCCGACCCGCTCTTCCTCTCGTGCGACGAGTTCGGCGATCAGAAAGGGACTGACTTCCAACCCGGCCATCTGGAGCTTGGCTCGTGTCAGTAGATCTCGCATCCGCTGCACGCGGGCGGAATCGAGCGTGACCGCAATCACCGCCTGCCCATCCCCTTGGACTCCGAGTGGAACGTAATCGACCGCAATGGCCGTGGTCGGGGTGGAGGACTTCGCCGCCGATTGAAAGCTGACCAGAGCGGGCAATTCGTCCGCCGGGACATTCGGCAGTTGGAGTTGCCGGACCACCACTGTTTCGCGTGGGACGACCACGACACACGAGGAATTGCTCCCCAGAGCCGTCGTCTTTTCCGCGAGTTCAGAGGCGATGTCCGCAGCGGCTCGCTCGGGGGTGCGGTCCTGAGTAAAGGGAATCGAAAAGGTGTGGGAGAGTGCCACCCGGCCATTGTCCAGGCGGACCGCCGCCCCCACCAACCCCTCGGTTGACCACTCGATCCCCCAGAACTGCTGCAACTCAGTTCGCGAGGGTTGCCAGAGCTTTCGCCAATCAAACACGCACCACTCCCCTGTCCCTCAGAACTCTGGGTCTCGACCACCGGTCCATGACACCGATCATCCGCGTCGGGATAAACTTACGTCGCCCGCAGAGATGTCACAAGAGGGATACGTGGAGGAGGAACGGAATTCGCCCACTCCGTGAACGTCAGGCGGGGAATATCGGCTTATCATCGCCCATGAAATCGAATCTAACGTGAGATTCGGTGCTGCACCCGGAACAGCGGGCATTGATTCATGGCCCCGTCGGTCTGATCTTGCGGGAGGTATTCCACAACCGACCGCCACCGTCAGGGTGTCTGTTCATCACACAAAATCGCTTCCTGTTTCCAAGAAGTGCCTCAGTGCCGAGTTCATCGCTTGACAGCCTTCGTGCTCAGTCCTAGAAATCCAATAGATCGAAAGTCGCAAGCCAAGTGGCGTACGCCAGTTGCGGTGGCTGGTTAGAACACGGTGCAGCCGCCCCCCGAAGGACTCCGGGCGGGGTTCGGAAAAATCGGTTCAGGGTTTCGCCTCTCGCGGTCGATCTAGGTGGCAATGCCGTTTGGCGGTTTGCCGTACGTCCTGAAGGAACTCGTCATGACCCACATCGTTGCGGAACCGTGCTTCGGCTGTAAGTACACCGACTGCGTTGTCGTTTGTCCGGTGGAATGCTTCTATGAAGCCGAGCAAATCCTCTTCATTCATCCGGACGAGTGCATCGACTGCGAAGCGTGCGTTCCGGAATGTCCGGTCGCGGCGATCTTCCACGAAGACAACCTCCCCGAGCAGTGGGCCGACTATAAGGCACTCAACGCCGAAATGGCTCCGCAGTGCCCTGGCATCAAGGAAAAGAAAGCTCCGCTGGTTTAAGTGTGACTGAACACTGATCCAGGTCGCTGAACACACTTCAGCCCGAGCGTTGATCGACTCGGGCTGTTTTCATTGAAGGTGCAGTGGATGTTTGATGATCGATCGTTGATCGACCAGAGGAATCCTCTTTCGATCAACCATCAACCATCAACCGCTCCGTAGGAGCCCCCCATGTCCGACTTGTTTCGCCGCGAACTGGAAACCGCCTTGCATGCCGTACGAGTGGCGAGTCAAGCCTGTCGTTCGGTGCAGAAGAGCATCTCCCCTGAGACCATTGCCAAGCAGGACAAGTCGCCCGTGACGGTCGCCGATTTCGCCAGCCAGGCCATCGTCTGCAAACTCCTCGGCGATGTTTTTCCGCAGGACGCGATTGTGGGTGAAGAGGATTCGAAGGAGTTGCGGACCCTGGAACATGCTGGTCAGTTGCAACGGGTCCATCAGGAAATCGAACAGGTCGGCCTCCACGGACTGCCCGAAGATATCTGCCGTTGGATTGATCGTGGCAACAGCCCTGGCGGAGTGAGTCGGTTTTGGACGCTCGATCCGATCGATGGCACCAAGGGGTTCCTGCGGGGTGAGCAATATGCCGTCTCGCTGGCCCTGATCGTCGATGGCCGGATCGAGGTCAGCATCCTCGGCTGTCCGAATCTGCCTGCGGAAGATGCCTGGGACAAGCGTGTCGGAGCCCTCTTCTTCGCGGTGCGCGGGCACGGAGCCCACCTGCAAATGCTGGATGATGCACGGATCGCTCCACAAGTCGTGCGCGTCAGCGGGACCGCGCGGGGCTCAATGGCCCGGTTCTGTGAGTCCGTCGAATCCGGTCACAATGCCCAGGACACAACTGGCAAAGTCCGCCAACTGCTTGGCAGCGA
>JANOKO010001290.1:0-2693 GCA_031419335.1 Planctomycetota bacterium | reverse complement strand
CCCAAGCGATCAGGTGTTCGGCGATCCATTTCGCTGCACCGCTGTTGTCGAGAGCGCCGCTCACGCCCAGTGAGGCGGCAATCAAGATCAGGATCGGCAGGTCGATGTTCCGGTTCGCTTCGCGAGAGGTTGTGCAGCCGGTCAGGACAGTGAGCGCCGCCCCAATCAGAGAGATCAGTGCGGCATGCTTCGAGAAGTAGGTCATCCCCAACACGACGATGGCAAAGATCAACAGCGCGATCCACGCCCGGCGGTGGTCAACTGGGGCACTGTCCTCGAGTCCCGAGACCAGAATGAAGTCGCGAGAGTTTCTCCAGCGGTGCGTAAAATCCTCGGGTGCATCGACCAGCAGCGTGTCACCGGGTTGCAAGACGATCTGGCCGATCTTGCGCTCAATCTTCTCGCCGCTCCTGTGGACCGCCATGATCGACGCATGATAACGCGAGCGGAAGTTGGCCTCTTTGACCGTGATCCCTATCAGTGGTGATGTCGGTGAGATCACCGCCTCGCAGAGTTGGTTCCCCGATCGTGGGGCGGCTGTGGGGATGCCTTGAGCGGAGGGCAGTTCGGACAACGCCGGGTGGGGCAGGATGTTCTCGTGGTGGTCGATGGGCTCCAGTCCCCGAATCTTCTGAGCATCCAGTATGGTGGAGACCACTCCAGAAAAGCACAGGATGTCATCCAGCAGCAGGAACTGATCCGGATCGACGGGAGACAGCCGCTCCCCGTCCCGCTCAATTGCGTATAGATACAAACCCGGCAGATCGCGCAATCCCGATTTGCGGATCGTTGATCCGATCAGCGGGCAGCTGGGGCGGACGATCAGTTCTACGGTGTACTCGCGGGGGTGCGTTTCCGCATAGGCGAGTATGTCCTTGCGCATGGGAAGCAGCCGCTGCCCGATGGTCGACAGGTACAGCAGCCCGACCAGCGAAACGGGAACGCCAATCCAGGCGAGCTCCCACATTCCCATCGCGGGCAGGTTGTGTTTGGTCATGAGAGTCGAGACGCTGAAGTTCGTACTCGTCCCGATCAGGGTGCAGGTGCCTCCCAGAATCGATGCATAAGACAAGGGGATCAGCAGCTTCGAAGGCGTGGTCCGGAGCTTGCGAGCGACATGCACAAAGATGGGGAGGAATGATGCGACCAGAGGCGTATTGTTCATAAACGCCGAGAGCAGGCAGACCGGAGCGATCAATCTCAAGAGTGGAGTCCCTTGCTTGGGCTGACCCAGCAATGCCCGACTGAGGACTTCGATGGCTCCGGTCGTTTGCAGGCCCGTCCCGACGACGAGTAATCCGGCAATCGTGAAAATGGCATCGTTGGAGAACCCGGCCAGAGCCTCCTGCATGGGGATCACCTGGCAGCAGACCAAGACCAGCAGGGCCGCGAGCATGATCAGCTCTGCCGCGATCTTCTCGTAATACAGGGCGACAATGATCCCGACGAGCACGCTCAGCGTCGCAATCATCGGCCAAGGCCACGCCACGATTCCTGCCCACGACAGGTCGAGTGCGAACACAAGGTGCGAGTGGGCAAACATGCGGTCACTTTCCACAGAACACAGAGTCCGCGAGATCAGCGCGGGCCATCAACAAGATCAGCCCGGAAGTGACCTCCGGGCTGAGACGAATGTTGGTGATCGTTGCGAATCGGCTCCGCGTGACAATTTGTCGCGAGGGGCAGGCTAAACGAGCGCCTTCGTCATCCGGAGGAACAACCCCGGACAACAACACGAACGTGATGGCTGCGGACTCTTCATGGTGCCAATTGTATCGGATGTATGGAGCGCGTCCAAGCTCTCCGGGAGGCCAAGGCCGGAGAGCTTGCCTAACCGGCACGAGTACGTCGGAAACATACCCCACGATGAACGGATCGACCTCGACCCTGTTCCCAGCATGGGTGAGAGACTTCTGCCGATCCGCAGATGAGAGTCAGCATGCCCCCTGGCTCGCTGCCAGCCGAAGCTTTGTCCTCTTCAGGTGCATCGGGGCTGAACCTACCGAGATTCCGGAACCATCGGAGGAGACGCCACGTCGTGTTTCAGCTCCGCAGGTGGAGACCCGGTGTGGCGAATCGTCTCCAGAGGCTCCTCAGTCACGGGAAATGCCTGTGGTGAATTCGCACTCACGGGACGCGACGGAAGTTCAATCGCCCGGGCGGGTCGCTGGGCTTCCAGTCGCCAAGCCCCCTGCAAGAACACTTCGAACTTCTTGTGGGCATGGACCGACGCATCGACCAGCAAATCCCCATCGAGCGGGGCAACTGAGGTGGCCAGCGGAGTGATGTACTTCTCGGCTGCGGTACGGCCTTCGGGAGAGAGGCTGGCGAGCCGGTGGGTGTCAGCACCTGGAGTGATCGCTGTGGCACGTTTCTGACCTGACCGCTCGTATCCACTGTACCGCCCCCTGTGACCGACAAAACCTCCGGGGCACGGCTTCACGCGTTCTGAACGAAATCTCGAATTCTCCCCATCGGCTTCATTGACACACGTAAATCAGCAAGTGTACCGTCATCTCCGGTAACGGTCGTTCCGACTTGAATTAGGTGGACTTGATCTCGCTGCCGAGTTCCGGCACGGCACATCAGTGTCGGCGTTTGCGGGGCGGAAGGCGACAACCGCGCGGGGGGGGGGAAAAGGAAAGAAGGGGACACGAAAAAAGGTTGGGTTTTGATAAAACACCACAAAAAAC
>JANOKO010001289.1:0-5780 GCA_031419335.1 Planctomycetota bacterium | reverse complement strand
CCATCGCCGCCTGCAGGGCGTTGATCGGGTCGATCTCGGTGACAATGACGCGGGCGCCGAAGCCCTTGAGTGAGAAGGCCGAGCCCTTGCCGACGTCGCCGTAACCGCAAACGCAGGCGACCTTGCCGGCAATCATGACATCGGTGCGATTGTTGAGCTTGTCGATCTGGATTTCGTTGTCGAAGTGGCCGATGTTGCAGACGATCGCCTGGTCCTTCATCTTCTCCATATGCTCGACACGGATGATGTCCTTGTTCCCGGTCGTGGTCACATAGACATCGGCCCAGCCGAGCGTGTCTTCCAGCGGCAGGACGCGGTAGCCTTCCATCGCCGCTTGGAGCGCACAGATCGGGTCGATTTCGGTGACGACCACTTGAGCCCCTTGGCCGCGCAGAGCCTGGGCACAGCCCTTCCCCACGTCGCCGTAGCCGCAGACGACGGCCACCTTGCCCGAGAGCATCACGTCCATGGCGCGGAAGATGCCGTCCGTCAGCGAGTGCCGGCAACCGTACAGGTTGTCGAACTTGGACTTGGTCACGCTGTCGTTGACGTTGATCGCCGGGAAGAGCAGCTTGCCCGCCTTCTGCATTTCGTACAGGCGGTGAACCCCGGTGGTCGTCTCTTCGGAGACGCCCTGCAAGTCCTTGACGATCGTGTGGAAGATGCCGGGCTGTTCTTTGCCCACCTTCTTGAGGAGATCCTTGATGACCTTGACTTCGTGGTTGTCGCTGGGAGAGTCGACCCACTTGTCGCCGTTCTCCATTTCGTAACCCTTGTGGATCAGGAGGGTCACATCGCCGCCGTCATCGACGATCATTTCGGGGCCTTTGCCGCCCGGGAACATGATCGCCTCCCAGGTGCAGTCCCAGTACTCTTCGAGCGTCTCCCCCTTCCAGGCGAAGACTGGCGTGCCGCTGGCAGCGATGGCGGCAGCTGCGTGATCCTGGGTCGAGAAAATGTTGCACGAGGCCCAGCGGACATCCGCTCCGAGTTCCTTGAGCGTCTCGATCAGCACGCCGGTCTGGATGGTCATGTGCAGCGAGCCGGTAATCCGGACGCCCGCCAGTGGCTTCTTCGGGCCATACTTTTCGCGAGTCGACATCAAGCCGGGCATTTCGTGCTCGGCAATGTCGAGTTCCTTGCGACCGAAGTCGGCCTGGGAGATGTCTTTGACCTTGTAGTTCGCAGCGACGGGCATTCTGACGTTCCTGGGGGGCGGGCGACGGGGCGTTCCCGAAGCCAAGGTGTGAAGCGGAAGTGAGGCCCCCGCCGAAAGTACAGCAAGGGGGACGGTCCTCATGAACCGGATTTTCATGGACTAGAAAAGTAGGACGGCCTTTCCAGGCCGTCCCCGAGCGGAGGTGAACGTACGAACGCCGAGACGACTCGCTACGGGGAATGATCCCTCTGAATCTGTGTCGATCTGTGAAATCTGTGTACTCAATACTCTCCCATGCAAAGAGGAAGAGATCTGGGTACACAGATCACACAGATTTTCACAGATCAGGACCGATTGCGAACAAGGGTTGTTGGTATCGAGAGACCGTTGCCAGCCGAACGGGACGGGCTGGAAAGCCCGTCCTACGGATTACAGGTCATCCAGATTCGGTGCCCCGCTCGGGTCCGGTGCATCATCCACGGCCATGACCACATCGTTCGACGCATCCAAGAAGATCTTGTCTTCCAGGATCTCACGCACGACCGTGTGCATCGTCGGCTTCCCGATTTCATCGACCAGTGGCGGAGCCCCCTTGTTCAGCTGAACCAGACGCTTCTGAATCAGCGTCGAGAGTTTGAACCGGCCGCCAACCTTGTTGACGATCCAGTCTTCCTTGAGTTCATCGAGCATGGAGTTTCGCCTCTTGGTCTGACAGAATCTGGCAGATTTCCTGGACCGTCTGATCCAGATTGTCGTTGACCACCTGAAATCGGTAGCAACCCACCAGTTTAAGCTCCTCGCGCGCCGTCTGCAAACGTCGCTGCAGAACCTCCTCCGATTCCGTCCCCCGTGCTCGCAACCGTCTCTCGTATTCATCGAGTGACGGCAGCGTCACAAAGATCGTGACAGCCGAGGGATACATCCGCATCACACTCTGAGCCCCCTCGACATCAATCTCCAGCAGCGACCACTTCCCCAGCCGCTGAGCCACATCGATCTCCGACCAGAGAGTCCCGTACCAGTTGCCGGTCCGGTGAACCTCCGCACACTCCAGGAACTCGCCGTTCTTTCGCTTGCCCTCGAACTGGGCCAAGCTCAGAAAGTGATAGTGTTCCCCGTCCACTTCGCCCGGTCGGGCCGCCCGCGTGGTCGCGGACACCGAAAGCCACAGTGGCACTGGGCATTCCTTGACCAGCTTCTGCACAATCGTAGACTTGCCGCTCCCCGAAGGTCCGGAGAGGACGACCACGCGGGTTGGCTTGGTATGTTCAGGGGCCGCCAATCGAAGGCTCCGGTGGAGTGAATGTGGGACGGAGTAGAAGCGGGACTCATCCGCCGATTTCAACAGATCAGTTCGATGATCGGAGGCCGAATGTCAGCTGCTTCCGACGAAAGCGGCTGATAGCGCGGCGTCGAGTAGGGAATGAACCCTTCCGGCCATCATGATTCTAACCGGCAAAGGACTCATTGCTGAAGTGGCGCAGGGGAAGGATTGATCCGATCGACTGAGATGTGGCTAATCGCACAACTCTCTTGCAGGGTGTGAGCATCGTCCAGAAGATAGGACGGCATGTATCCAATCCAATACCCTCCCCGGCTGCTGAGGAGCTTGATCGAGGACGGGTCCACCGGGTTGTCCGTCTCGCAATGGGGAAAGACTCGCTCACCGATGGCCAGCGTCTCGATTTGCGATTGGACCACAGGCGGGAGGTGTCGCAATCCATGAACCCAAAACCATGTGCGGTAGCCGGATTCCGGTTCAAACTCCAGAAGTGGGAAGAGTTCCAAAGTGTCCGTAGCCCTCCGCTCGCCACTGCGGCTCAGAATCGCGATCGGGCTTGTTGTCGTGAGTGGCAAGCCTAATTGATCCATGTACTCCGGGAAGTCCGCACGACTGGAGGAGAGCAGGCGGTTCGTGAACATTTGGAACAGACTTCGTGATCTGTAGACCTGATGAAGATCGGGAAACGAGACAAATGGCTGGAAACCGTCCGCTTGACGGGCACCTTCGATGTACGTGAACTCGAAACAGTCTACACATCCAGCTCCCTGGACCTGAGCCAGTCGAGCGACCGGGTGGAATCTTCGAGTCTCCGTGTGTTGCAATGCGACGAACAAGGCGTGGAGAACTTCAGCCAAGTTGAAATCTCCGGGTGACAAGGGCGGCACAGTTTAATTCTAGCAGACACAGGCTGAAGTCGCGTGCAGAGGACGACATGATTTCAGGAGGCACCTCCGTCAGCAGTTCGTGAAATCGGACTTGTCAGATCCCTTTGGAATGTGATGCCACTCGCAAGAATCACTCTACAGTTGTGTTGCCCGCAGTCACCATTGCGAGTTTGCGGCCAAGCACCTCCGGGTCAGGGAGCCAACGATGGGGAAGTTGAATCCTTTCACCTTCATATCGCAACAACCATTCAGCGACGGAGGGTGTTCCGCAGTATTGCTCTGGAACATGGATGCTGATTGCATAAGAACGTTCGACACGAAGAATGCCTTGTTCAAATGCACGGTCGTGTGTTCCGCAAAGACAAAGACCGTTCCGCGGATTCATCCGCATTTTTTCATCCGCTGACCAGGGAACAGTGTGTGAAGCAATCAAGAGTTCGCGAATTGGCAATCTACAAACGGCACAAGCTCCGCCGAATCCGATCAAAATCAGATTGCGGAAGAAGTACTGGTTCACTCGACGCCTGACAATTTGCTCCCGTTCATCGCCAGTTCTTTCATCGAGAAGTGGCTCCACTTGTGGGTTCGCAGAACGTGACTCCAGTTCAGCCAAAGTCGTAGCCGCTTCAAAGCTGACTTCATCAGGACGAGTGCTGAAGTCAGCCCATAACTGACGGTCGGCTGCGGAAACCTTTTGTAGCCCCTTTACTCCGCGTGACTGGTGAGTGTCATCCAGTGACGCGAGATTACAGCACTTCATCGCCAGCGCGCTTGGAGTACGCCCAAGTTTAGCGGCTATTTGAATAATCTCTGGGTTTCGGGTATGGAGACGCCCAAAAGGGATTCGACAATAGAGGGCGAAGGCAGTCAGGGTCTCCGATCGCATCCAGTTTTGTCCGGCCATTGCGAGTCACCTAAAACCGAATGGAGGATGAGCCATTTCTGGAGAATCCCAGTTGAAACAACTCCTCAATTCGGGCGAGATCGCCATTTATCTGGTTCAAGTTTTCCTGGCGTGTCCAGACGAGATAGCCTGTCCAGCACGCAACAGGTATCCAGTCAGTCGACTGGTATTGGTGAAATGACTCCGTCTCATCGGGTGCCAACACCTTGCAGACTTGACCATGTGTCACATGATCTTCGCCACGGATGATCAATACGAAATCGCCAGTTTTGAGCATGAAGATCGGTTCCCAACCTGAGTTCTGGATAAGCACTCCGATTTTGACCACGAAACACACGAAACACACGAAAAGTCAGAAGGACTCTGGCCCATTCACCAGGACTTCCAGCGGAACGAATTCTGACGGTTGCCGAACTTTCGACAGGCTTGCCAAGGAATCCTCCTCTTTTCGTGTATTTTGTGCCTTTCGTGGTTCGACTCGAGTGTGATGGGGCTGCGTTCCTAAACCAAACTCAGGTTGGCAGGGACGGCCCTGGATTTCCAGGGCAGATCTGGCGAGTGGGGTGACTGCGGGTGGAGTGCCTGCCCCCTTCTCAGTGTGCATTGTTGGGATGATTTCTGATTCACTCTTCAATCCCCCAGCCGCCAGCGGTTACATTGATCTCGGCCCGTCAACGATCCCCGTGGACTCGTTGCTGGAAATGGAACATGGCCGACGGTGAAGGGTGAGAGACCGATGGCGGAGAAACAGAGTGTTTCAGGACTCGGCACCCTGCCGGTCGTGTTGATTGGCTTGTCACTTGCCGGGTGGGCGATCTATCCACAGCGGGTCGCCACTCCCCTCAGCTCTCCCGTCCCCGTGGACGAAGCGAGTGTGGTCTCTCTATCCATAGCGCGGAGCATGGCCACTCTGCCCGAGGATATTCCCTCGCTGGAAATGGCGGAGAGGCATTTGCTCTTAAGGCTCAATGACTCGGAAGAGCGGACGTTGGAAGTGGCCGGCGGATTGTACGCCATCGCCGAGAAGCATCTTCTCGCCGGTCATGCTCCCGAGGCGATACGTGTCGCCCAGGTCTGCGCTGATCTCGCCCCAAAATCGCTGGTGGCAGCCCGCTGTTGGTTGTTGTGTGGGAATGCGTCCGCAGCCACACATCCCGACTTGCCATTATCGCTTCGGTACTTCGAGCGAGCCGATGCCGCGCTGTGGGAGCGACTACGGTCGAATCCGGATGAAGGTGAGGCGCTCCGGCTCCGGGCGACAGCTTTGCAGTGGCTTGGTCAGGCGAAGGACCACTGCGGTCGCACCGAGGAAGCCATCGGGCACCTCCGCGAACTGACCGACTCCCCTGAACTCACTCAGGCCCAACCCGCCGTGGAACGTCTGCAATCCATGCTGACGCTGGGACAGCTGCTTCACAAGACGGGCTTGGATGGACAAGCCCATCGGATTTTGGGGGTGGCCCAAGACCTGGGATCGTCCGACGCCGTTCCGGCGCCTGAAGCACTCCATGTCTTGCTCGCAGCGAAGCACAAGCAGTGGCCCGACAT
>JANOKO010001288.1:0-2674 GCA_031419335.1 Planctomycetota bacterium | reverse complement strand
CGCGACCTCGGCATTGCGAACTCATTTGGTGCGTTTCACGCACGAAAGCATGTGGCGCCGCCCGCTTCTCGACACGCGCATGTTGGGCGCATGTGGGGCGCCGGGCGTGTGGAGCAATTGGCACAGGCCTTGCTCAACCGTGCTGCGGCGAGATGAATTCTTGCTGCCCCTACCGCCACACCTCATCCGACATGGAGACCCAACAATGAAACGTCGTCTTGCCCTGTTGACCGTCCTCTTCCTCGCCCTCCCCAGTTGGTGCTTTGCCTTGATCAGCATCGAAAACGTCACCCCGGAACGCGCGAAGGCCCTCGGCCTGGAAATCCGCTCGAACGCCGCAGGACCGGACGCCGTTCGAGTGGAAATCGAGTTCGAGTTCCAAGGTGAACTCAAAGACTTCGAACGAGTGGACCTCATCATGCAAGATGAAGGCAAGCTACTGCTCCATTCGACCTTGCAGACGGAAACGTCCAAGCCGGGGCACATCGTTGTGGGCTTTGTAGCTGACAAGTCTCAGTTGGACAAACTTACCTTGCGGGTAGTGACACTGGACGGATTGCTTGAGCAATTTGGCCACGACCTCCCACTCAAGGAGTTCGTGAAGCTGCCTCAGGCTCAACCCGAAGAACCCAAACCGCCCCTGTCGCTCAGCATCAGTGAACTCAAGCCCGAGCATGATGGGCAGGAGATCGAGATGGCCTTCACCGTGAAGGAGACATACTTCATTTCTGGCAGCGTTCCGGTAGGGCAGGTCCCTTCGTTTGGAATCACGCCGGTCCTGAAGGATGGCAATCCCCGGTTTAGCGTCCTGGTCTGCGGCGATGTGGCCGACCTGATGGAGCGAATCGGCAAGGGGCCAGGTGTCGATCATTCGAAGGGAATCACGATCCAAGCCACTGGAAAGCTGACGGTGTTCCCGCCTCCTGCGGATCAACCCGAACGGGGCGTCTCCTACCAACTCGCAATTCGCGATTGGAAGGGCTTCCGGGTGCTTCCAAAGAAAAATCCCTGATCAGTCACTCTCGACAGCGAGCGGGGGACGTCAGTCCCCCGTGCCAGAGCGACGAACTCAGTCAGCCACGCGTGGTTCCAAATCCCACGCTCCCACAACACGGGGGGCTGACGCCCGCCCGCTCGCTATCTCTCGACCGTAGGATGGGCTTTCCAGCCCGTCCCTCTGACACACCGAACACTCGATCGAAGCGACCGCGACATTCGCGAGCCTCGCTTCGCTCGGGGACGGCCTGGAAAGGCCGTCCTACTACTCGTCCCTCTTTTGGAGGCTCCCATGTCCGACCATCCGCAACTGACCGCCTATCTGCTCGGCGAACTCTCCCCGACTGAGAGTACGGCCCTCGAAGCCCAACTCGCGACTTCGCCCGAGTTGCAGCAGGAACTCGACGCCCTGCGGCAGACGGTCGACGCATTGGAGTCGGCATTCGCCCAGCACACCGAGTCCCAGACCGCTGTCCCGGCGCTCGATCGCGAGAAGCTGCACGCGCTGCTGCGGTCGGCGGTCGTGGCCGAACGAAACGTAGAACGGACGCCCACGTCCGTTCCGCCCGGACCTGGGGGTCCAGGCTACGGGGCGACTGTCGCTGCTCCTGCGCTGTTGGTCGCTGCTCCATCGCGCCCAGCACGCGGGGCGAACAGCCGCGGATGGCTGGTCGCGGGGGCCGTGCTGGTCGTGGGCGGGCTGGTGGGGCTGAGCCAGATGGAGTTGGGACGAGGCGTGAGCCAGTCCACCGTGGCCCAAAACGGGCGCGGGGTGCAGGGCTCGAATCACCTGAGCTTCGGGGGGCGTGAGCAGGAAGCTGAAGAGCTGGCTCAAAAGTTGCATCCGCTGAATGCATTGGTCAAGAACCCGACGAGTGCCTCCCACGGGGGAACTGGAGATCGGTCACTAGTCCTCGCCACCGATTCCGCCCCGTTCGACCCGCTCACTCCGTTCGGCACCATCGACCCGGTGAATGGAGGCAGCCGACACGAGGGGGAAGTGGCCCTGCAGCAGTCGCTCGTGAAAGCGGCGATCGTTCCGCCGGCACCGGGTGCTGATGATTACGACTTCTACCATTACAACCGATTGGATAATCCTCAATCGGGAGACAGCCTTCCGACTGTCGGTCTTTCAACAGCCCTCGGTCTCGAATCGAAGTTCGTCGAACCCCAACACAGTGCGGCCACAATCACCAACTTCGGTAGGAAACGCGCTTTGGGATTCCAGCGAGGAGAACGTCTGAGCGAAGCGCGCGGCGGGGAACCACTGCCGGATGGGTATTCCCTTGACGTGAACACAAACGGAAACGGAGTCATGGATGATGGGACTCTGCTCACCAATCTCGGTGACACCTCAACTCGGGGAAGCCACTATTTCCTGGGAGGTTTCAGTGGCAGGGAGAAAGTCCGAGCGAAGTCTGCCGCATCGAACGCAGGCTTCGTCGTCGATGATGTGGTCCAACTCGATGTCCTCTCACTTCTCACCACCGAGAGCCTCATGCTGTCGGAAGACACACCCATTCCCGAGTTGAAAGAAGCCGAAGTTTCAGGCCTTCAGCGGGAGGAGGCTCGCAGGCATGTCCGTCTCTATGATCGCTTTGGCGACGAGACGAAGCCCGGTGAGTCCGAATCCGTACAAAAGTCCGAACTCTCGGCCCTCACCGTGGCGGATTACGAG
>JANOKO010001287.1:0-1188 GCA_031419335.1 Planctomycetota bacterium | reverse complement strand
CATTGTTTGCTCCGCGCTTTACAGCTCAGCCTTCAAGCGGCCCAGCAAATCTGCGTGCACAGAAGCGTTGGGTCAGCGTCTCCGGCGTGGGGAACCCGGCCACCAGCACATGATACGTGCGGAAGATGCGGTAGCTCGGGTGGGCCATCTTCTGGGCCAGGTCGCCATCGTTGGTGACGATCAGCAGCCCTTCGCTGTCCTCATCCAGACGCCCGACCGTGAACACGCGCGGGCCTTCCTTGGGGAAGTAGTCGATCACGCGCGGGCGGCCCTCGGGGTCTTTGTTGGTACACAGCACCCCCGGCGGCTTGTTGAAGACGTAATACTTCTTCCGCTCCATCTTCAGCTTCTCGCCGTCGAGGGCGATCTTGTTCACCTGGGGATCGATCTGCATCCCCTGTTCGGTGATGACCTTGCCATCCACCGACACGCGGCCCATGGTGATGACGTCTTCACAGGCACGCCGCGACCCCAGACCACAACTGGCCAAGTACCGTTGCAGACGGACCAGCTTGGGCGCGGGAGGGGGCAGATCTTCGGGGTCACGAGCGGACATAATCGACTTCTGAGAGATGCGGGGCGGGAGGCGGGGCCTCCCCAAATGCGGAACCCCCGGTCAGCGACCAGGGGCTGGGGGAAGATCGTTGTGGGTTGAGCGACCAGACTTCCGAAGTCTCGGAAGACTTCGGAAGTCATTGCGGTTTGACTACTCCGCATGAAACGCATACACACACGTTTGCGTATACTTCTCACCCGGTTTGAGAATGGTGGTCGGGAACTCGGGGTGGTTGACGGAATCGGGATAGTGCTGGGTTTCGAGGCACATCGCACTGCGGTGCGCGTAGACCTTGCCGCCCTTGCCCTTCGCCCCCTTGAGGAAATTCCCCGAGTAGAACTGCACACCCGGCTCGGTCGTCAGCACGGTCATGACCCGACCCGAGGCCGGATCTTTGAGCTTGGCCGTCTCCCGCAACTCGCCCGCTTGGCCGTTGACAACGAAGTTGTGGTCGTAGCCGATGAAGGCGGTCTTATCGAGCTGGGCAATGCGGTCACCAATGCGCGTCGCCTTGCGGAAGTCGAGCGGTGTGCCTTCAACCGGGGCAATTGGTCCGGTCGGAATGAGAGTGTCATCCGCGGGGGTGTAGGTGTCGGCATGCAGAGTCAACTCGTGGTCGAGGACCGTCGGAC
>JANOKO010001286.1:0-5479 GCA_031419335.1 Planctomycetota bacterium | reverse complement strand
GCCAATGGACCGCGCCTGGACATCATGTGGAAGTAAAACAAAACGCATCGAATCCTCGCTGATCGAGATCTGATGACTAAGCTAGGGGTGCATCCTAGAAGAGAAGAGAAGAGAAGAGAAGAGAAGAGAAAATCTGAAAAGATTTCCAGATCTGCAAGGGGTCGGCGGAATCGTCTAGGGGGCGAGCCGCCCGTACTATGAGGCGACCGGCCAGTCTTCGCGTACCCAGAGACTTCCGAAGAAATGTGGTCGACATTGCACGCAGGGTTCTTGCTCCACAGCCCCAACGGGGCCTGACTCGATAGCCCAGGGCGCAGCCCTGGGAATTGAGTGCCAACTTTTCTCAAGGCCCAACGGGCCGTCACTCGACTCTGCCAGCGGGTAACGGCCCTTTGGGCCTTGATCGGTTGAGGGGGCCAAGTGTTCCCAGGGCGGCGCCCTGGGCTATCGAGTCAGGCCCCGTTGGGGCGAGATTCCCAGGAGATTCTGCGTAGATTGGTAACGACACTCCTTCCGAAGTCTTCAGAGATTTCGGAAGTCTGACGAGTAAGATTCCACTGACCGCACGCCTTAACACACCACCCAGCCGACCACAAGCATTTTTCCATTCATGATGATCTTCCTCCTACGAGAGCAGACCTGACCATTCGCAGCGTGGATGTCGCCACCCACTACACACTGCGATTCATGGTCAAGTGAGGTGCTGTCGGTTTGACGGACAGTCCAACTCCTTAGACTGGTGGCCCCAGCCAGGAGACTTGGATGCCTCGGAAGATCGTCAAGACGTTGGATCAGCGGGCAGCCGACCCCTGGCCCTACGAAAGCTCACCGCAGAGATTCACCGCAGAGGGCGCAGAGGGCTTGATCCGTAACCGTTTCCGCTCGCCCATACCTCACCTCTGTCCGCTGTCCTCTGCGAACCACTGCGCCCTCTGCGGTGCCACATTGCTCGAGCTGCGAGGTTTGCGGTCCAACAAACGTCCCCGCCCCTTTCCACGGGCTGCTCATCCAAGTAGTGATCTGCAACGGATGCAATTTGTGGAGGGTCGCCAACTCACACACCGTCTTCAACCCCAGCACCGCCTGCAACGCCACTCGAACCTGGAACGACGCTTCCAATCATCGGCGCGGACGAGCCACCACCACCAACCTTCAGGGAACCAAGCACGTCTCCCGAGGTGGTCCCCGGTTTCAGCCCCTATTCCCATCGAACCCCATCGTCCCCAGCACGGGGTCCACTTCCGCCCACACCCCAGCATCCCCACGCCGCCGCAAAAATCCCACTCGATGACCAAGTTTCAAACAGTGCGTGGCTGTGGCCACATTCCACCTCATCTTGTCAGAAGAGATGGCATTCGGTTAGCTTGCGAAACTTCCGATTCAGTCGGGTGTGTGGATGGGGACCGGGGTGGTCTTCAGGGATGGCGTTCCGGTCGCACCAGCGCGATCGGCCGCAGGAGGCGGTCCATGGATGTTCGTGTGCGGCTCACATTTTTCTGCGGTTCTTGTTTAGGACTCGCCGTCGGGTTTGCTGCGGGCCATGTCTCGGTCTGGGACAGGTTCGACTCGATCAAGTCGGTCGCAATGCCGCTGGATGATTCGAGCGGTACGCGGGACTCGGTTTCGAGGGGGTCTACGGGGTTTGATCTGCCGACTGTGTTGCACGAGCCGGTCGTCAGTGCCCGTACCCCAGTACCCGGTGGAGCGATTGTGCTCAATGACCCGGATCTGGGAGATGAACCGGTGCATGCAGATGCCTTGGTCGAAATGCCGCCCACACTTCATGATGCTCCACTGCCCCCATCCCAGCCCCTAGGCCCACCATCACCTCTGACGCTGTCTGTTTCGCAGGCCAAACTGTTGACGAATCCGTCGACCTCCCTGCCCGTGACTGTCGGGCCGGTGCCGTTCAACACACAGCAAGCTCAGGCGGTCTCTTCACCCCCAGCGCTGCTCGACCCCGAAGTGGCCCAGATGCTCAAGGATGAACTCGAAGGAGCTTCGGAGCAACAACGAGAAATCTGGGCCGATGCGTTGCAGGGGCTCTCTC
The DNA here is from genome assembly GCA_031419335.1 of Planctomycetota bacterium. Taxonomy (GTDB): domain Bacteria; phylum Planctomycetota; class Planctomycetia; order Planctomycetales; family Planctomycetaceae; genus TH-plancto1. The sequence continues at coordinate 3,429 of JANOKO010001286.1, read as the reverse complement.
CGGGCGATGCAGCAGGGATCATTCTGATGTGGAAAAAATTCGGCCAGCACCGAGTCGGTGCCGGTGTCGGTCATTTGATCGTGCCGCCCCCGATGCTTGAGCCCAGCCATCCTGATACCGGTCCGACGCCACTGAATGCTCACGCTCCACAACATGGACTGCACACGTCTCCGGCAGTCGATACCGATCTCGGGCTGAGGATCACTCAACACAATCTTGCGAACCGGGAGACGTGCGGATATTTGGAAATGCTTCCGGTGTTCCAGGAGGTCGCATTCGATCCAAAGCGTCGCAGCGAACACGCACATGTGATGGGCTACCGCTTGAAGATCACGCCGGGTCGGCTGGTGGAAACCGGGAATCCCGCACATGTAGCCGTCCAGCGAGAATGCTTTTTCGCCGTGCAGCTCCCGACCGGTGAAGAACAGTACACACGGGTCGGTCGACTGGTCCTGGATGCTGAGCGCCGGTTGTGTCTCGATCTGGGTGATCACGACTACCCAATCACTCCGGAGATCAAACTCCCCGAAGGAGAGACACGCTTCACCGTCCAGAACGGTCAGTTGCGCGTGGCCGTCGACGGACAAGCGGAATCGGTCCCCGTCGGTTCTCTGAAAGTGGCGGAGTTCTTCGACGCGAGTCGATTGTTGCCACTAGGCAACTGCCTCTATGGGGCCACCACAGCCTCGGGAAGGCCGAAATGGGTAGCTGCGGAGTTGGTGTTCCAGACTTTAGAATATCCCTTGATTGAGGGATTGTCAGCACTGGCCGAATCCCACGAGTCTGGTTTGACCCCGGTCTCTTCCTCGCCCGGGGAGTAAGTTGTGATCGGACGAGCCGCGGTCGCCGTGCTGCGGGGGATCGAGACGTTGCTGTCCGGGTTCCTGATCGGCGGAGTGCGTCTCTATCAGATCTTTTTGAGTCCGATCTTGGGACGGCAGTGCCGATTTGAGCCGACTTGCAGCCATTACTTCATTGGTGCGGTCCGCAAATATGGTCCGCTGGTGGGAGCCCTGAAGGGGATTGTCCGCATCTGCAAATGCCACCCATTTCATCCCGGAGGAGAGGATCCCCCGTGAAGGCCATCCACCGGCCACAGGGTCCGAAACACCGTGCGTTCCGAAGTCGAATGAATTCCGATTCGTCCTCTGTGACCGGTGACGATCCTCCAACATTTCGTCAGGCCGAAACCTAAACCACGTCCCGCATCTCGACCCGAAAAGAATGGGTCGAAGGCATGTTCTCGCTCTGCCGGTGTTAGTTCCGGACCGTTGTTCAACAGGTCGAGTTCGAGCCAGTCGCGGCCTTGCCAGGTGCGGTTCCGAGCTCGCAGTCCGATCCGTCCGCCGGGGCCGACAGCACGGATCGCGTTTCGCAACAACTCGATGAGGACCACTTGGAACTGCTCGGGGTCGAGGGGAACGGAGAGTTGTGAGTTGAGAGTTGAGGGTTGAGGGAAAGGGGGAGAGGAGGAGGGTTTCAGGTCAGGCTGATCGCTCGCCTCTGGCCCCTGACTCCCATCTCCCGATTCCTGACGTACTGCGATGTTCAATCTCAATTGAATGCCTGAGAGGAGTAACTCCTTGCTGAAGCGATCGGTCACCGAGTGAATCAGTGGACCAATCTCCGCCATGCGGCATTTCGGAGCGGGCGGGCGGGCGAAGACCATCGTGTCGGAGATCATGTCGCGGATGCGGAGTGCCTGGCCCCCGATGGCAGCCAGCCAGCGGCGGCGTTCCGGGTCCGTCTCCTGGCGTAGCAACAGTTGCGAACGCCCGAGAATTGTCCCGAGCGGATTGTTGATCTCGTGCCCAGCCCCTCCGGCGAATTCGGCCAGGGATTTGAGCTTGGCATCGCGCAGAGTCTGCTCGCGCGTGGCGAGCCACTTTAGCCATGTGCCGTACCAGTGCAGTTCCTCGGGGGAAAATGGAGGGGTCGTCGACGGAATGCAAATGGCCCCGACGGCTCCCAAGGGAGAGATGCCGTAGAATGGACCCCCAGGTCCGTTCGTCTGACAGGGATACCGAACGGACCTGGGGGTCCGTTCTACGGGTCGCACTCGCGAGGTCCACTCCACGAGCGTCTCCGCTGGCGGTGGCACGCTTTCGAGTTCGTGGTGCCGGACCTCGTAGAGCCGGGCGGTCCCGATGAGGCCGATAGCACTCACCGCAGGCTCGGGCCAAGCCCACAGGCCCGCCTCGATCGCGCGGTCACCAATAATAGAGTCCAGCAACACCCGCAACCCGTTCTCCAGCGACGGAGACTGGAGCATCGCAGCTACGAAATGCAAAACCCCTTCGGCTGGGACTGTTGTTCCAGCGAAGGGGGGTGTGGGACTCACGCGAAGGTTCCGAGTTGTGATCTCGCGGAAACGACAATCGGACGGAGAGGGTTTTGAGCGTACGGGTGCTGTCATCCCACGTTCTGGCGAACGTAACTACCGCATCGACCGACTGGGGGTCTTGTCCATGTCGAGCAGTTCGCACATGCGGCCCAGCAGAGCCTCGACCTCGAACGGCTTTTGCAGGAAGTCGTTCGCGCCCGAGTCGCGCAGATCCTGGATCTTGTCCAGCTCCACCAGTCCGCTGATGCAGATGATTTTGACATCATCCAGCGCGGAGTCGCTGCGGACTCGCTGGCAGACTTCCTTACCGTTGATGTCGGGCAGCATGATATCCAGGACCAGGATATCCGGCTTGTACTCCCGGACCATCATCCCGGCATCAAAGCCGTTGTTGGCCACGCGGACTTCGAACCGGCCATCGGCTTCGAGGATGTCCCGGATCAGTTCGACGAGTTCGACATCATCGTCAACGACAAGTGCCTTCCGCCGACCGCTTTCCAGCGCATCGGTCGGAATGCCGTTGTCCTTCATGAACTTATGCAGGATGTCGCGGGGGATGCGGCGAAACCGCGATCCCGGGACGCGGAACCCCTTGAGCTGCCCGGAGTCAAAACAGCGGATGATGGTCTGCTGGCTGACCTTGCAAATCTTGGCGGCTTCGCCGGTTGTGAACACCGTCTTCATGGGCACTCTTTCCATCCCTTGGAGTGAGTCCGCAACGTGAAAGTCTGCGGGCGGACCATGAACACTGCGTGATGAGCGCAACGAGACTCAAACTTCCATCGATCCGTGAACGGAAGTCCTATTGATGGGGGCAGCATGCACCGGAAGCTGTTCAAGAGCCCTCACCGTCTCGTAGATGAGCAGGCATCCCTCAAGTGACGATCTTGCCGATTATCCCGGTTGTCCCGATTGTATCTATGTTGCGGGATCGGTCAATAGGGGTTTCCCCGCGTGCCCCTCCCGAACCTCGCGAGTCCCCCGAAACTCCCAGTTCGGGCAGAAACCGCCGATGGAGAGGGGAGCGGTCAGCAGTTAACCGTCAGCTTTCAGCCTGAGTGACAGCGGAGTCGTTTACGCGAAAG
>JANOKO010001285.1:0-1830 GCA_031419335.1 Planctomycetota bacterium | reverse complement strand
ACTGTCCATCAGCCGAAGTTGATCCATGTTATTCAAACAGTCGTTACTGATGCAAGTGAATCTCGAAAAAACCATCGATTTCCTTTCGAACGTTCTCCCCAGCTAGTTCCCCTAATCCTTTGGCTATTGCCAGAGAATTATTCCCGGTACGGACCAGCCGAAGGAGAACACGGATCTCTTCGGCGGGGAAGTGGTCTGATCGTTGTGACCGACAGCACCAACACAAACGATAGAAGCTGCCCACGTCGAGGTTCATTCTCAGTTCGGTTGTGGTGTCCCGGATTCCGTGTTGCAGACTGAAGGCTCATCGCCGTGACCGACGAAATTGAACTGGAGTCGGACGGGAGCGTCGCGACGGGATTGTCCCGTTTTCGTGAGGCCGCTGAGTGGCCGCCTCGTCTGAACTCGAAAGGAGCCTTCTCCCATGTCATTTGCCGTGCAGCTCACTGATGATCAGATCGCCGTTTTGGGATGTGCGATCGTGTTTGGAGGATGTCTGATCACGATGCTGATCAGTCAGAAAATCGGGGAAAAAGTGCGCGGGACCAGCCGTCGCTCTTCCTCGAAGACTTTGCCGTTCCCAGTGGCCGGCGAGGAATCGAAGAGTGATCGTCGTGCGGCCTGAATCGGTAAACCGGACGATTGGGTCTGGCATCTGCCAAAGGCACATTGTTACCATCAGTATTCACAGGTCAGCGGATCCGCTCTGCTGATCTCCTCCAATGACGAGAGGGTTGAACCCATGAAATTTCAGACGTTGGCTTTTGGGCTGGGCATGCTGGTGCTGGGCTACTGCTGTGGTTCCGGGGCGCTGCCCGGATCAGCAACTGTGACGGCGCAAGATGTGGATGCCAGCTTGTCAGAGGAAACAGCCACCAAGGTTCTGGCGGCCCACGAATCGTTGAAGGCGGCCATGGATGCCTTGATGCAGGATGGCAAGTATGAAGGGCTCAGCGATACCCCCAATGCATTCCTGGTGCTGAGCGGCGGGGGGAACGCCATGGAAGACCTCCAGTCTGGACAAGGGGTCGATCCCGAGACGTTTGCCGCCTTGTACGCCCGCAAGGTCAAGCCCGAAGTCCTCGACGCACTGACCACGGATGAGCAGGGTCGCCTGCTTCACAACGATCAGTTGGTGCGGCTTTACTCCCGAACACGACTGGAAAAGATGTTCGCGGAGCGGACGAAGCTGTCTCTGGCCGGGGGCAAGTCACCGTTCGGGGCTGAAAAATAGTCCGAAGAGGCCGGGCGTGTCGGTCCTGCCGTCCGTGCGGCGGTGTTTCGGCATCGGAGTGGGAAAAGTGCTGGAATTGGGACGGAATCTGTTTGGGGGTCGGTCGACTGAGGTGTTACAGTCCCTGCGTGGCGCGGACCGCGTCAGTACATCGCCGGCCTGTCTCATTTTCCAATGTTCGGTGCGTCCTGTGGGCGTATCGTCTGTTCAGTAATCAGGGTCTTCCTGAGGAGTCGGATTATGCGTTCCCTCAAAGTGAATGCGTTCGCTTGGCTGGCCAGCATGGCTGTCGTGGGTTCTGTGTCAGCGGCCGATCCGATCGCCAATGCCGTTGAGGTTTACAGTCATCAAGCGTTGGACGGCCACTCCTACTTCGCCGTCTCGCTAAAAGGGCCGACGAGTCATGCGGCTCTTGTCCCGCACGACCACGTCATCCTGATCGATACGTCAGCGAGCCAGGTCGGCGAACACCGAACCATGGCGATCGGTATGCTGGAAGCGATGCTGAAGGCGCTTCCGGCCACGGACCGGGTCCAGGTGACCGCCATCGACATGAAGTCGACCTCCTTAACGAAAGGTTTCGTCACCCCGGAACA
>JANOKO010001284.1:0-9402 GCA_031419335.1 Planctomycetota bacterium | reverse complement strand
TCCGGAAGAGGTCTTCCTGCCGCAGGGCGTGTGGGTCACTCGCATCGTCGATCACTGCTCCGCCTCAAAGCCCGACCCACAGGGGAAGCCGCCAAAAGACCGGTCGATCGAACCGCTCCGCGAGGCGATCAACGATGCCGTCGGCAAATTGACTCAGGTAATCGAAGCCGTGGTGCCGCCGAAGTTTCCGGGTGTCAAAGTCGCCGTTGAGAAAGGGATCGCCCGGCAGACGATTGTGACTCTGGCCGAGTTTGAGCAGCTGTGTGCTGCTGCCGGTGATCCGGGGTCGACGGAGTTCTACCTGAAAACGCTGGATTGGATGGGGTCGATCTTTTACTTTGGCCGCACGCGCGAGGAGCGGCATGAGCTGCGTGAGCGTCACGAGCAACTGACAGCGGGACAGCGGTGGAAGGAGCGCATCACCGACACCCACCGGACGCCGGAGATCCTGAAGCGCTATGTCCTCAGCCCCGACTGGTTCAAGCAGGTGGTCTACGAAGTCGTTCGCGCGGGCCAGAAACTTTTTACCGAGGAGACGTTGCGGCAGGTCGTGGCCCACTCGGTCAAGGCGGTGCGAGGGGCCGATGCAGAACTCCTCGACGATGAGTTCGATGTCGTGCGGGAATTTCTGGAGTGGACGGAACTGTGCCACTTCTTGAGAGACGAGGGGGGCCACTCGCAGTGGCTGTTTCCACGCGGGTTCGAGATCGGCGCGGCGTACGGTTCGGAGCAATGGGATTCCGCGACGATCGATTGGGCCTTCCTCCCCGCAGCGGCGTTCCACCGCTTCGTCGTCCGGATGCACAACAAATCCCGCGTCGTCCGCGACGGCAACGGGAAGTGGCAGCAGTGGCGGTACGCCGTGCTACTGGAATACAAAGGGACGCGGGCCTGTGTCGTGGCGGCTGGCGAGCATGACCGCCTCATCATCCGGTTCGATCCGAAGAGTCTGCAGACCAGACGGAACGAACTGGTCGAGATGGTCCGGAAGGACTTTGCGGAGGAGATTCTGGGGGAGGAGCCGGTGTGGGTGCCAGACAACTTGGATGAAGAGAGCGGTGCAGCGGGGTTACTTGAAGACTCACCTCGTTGGGGAGAAAAGGAACGATGCTTTGTGGAAACATTCTTCGACGAAGTCACTCGGGAACTGGAGTCCAAGAAAGACTTCGTGAAACATCTCACATTCTGGCAACTACTCGCCCGCCGCTGGCTTGAGAAAGACCATTCCCTTGCACTGGACCAAACCAGCGTTGAAGTGAAATGGTCGGAGCTGGCAGATGCCATCCGCTTAAAGACGCAAGAAACAATTGCCCCTGAGAAATTGCGACTGAAGTTAGTAGCTCTCAACAGGACCGTTGTAACCCGTCGCGCCAAGATATTGAGCCAGCACGGTCTCCGTGACCTCGATTGTGAAACGGCGAGTGAATCATCTCCCGAGATCGAGCATGAAGGGATCTGGAAAATCACGGTCAACGTCGCGGCATTTCGAGCGTGGAAGCCAGTGGAATCAAAAACCAGGTGAGTCGGGTGGTGTCGAACGCTCGTGCGCACGGAATCAAAACTGATTCGCCAGTGCGCACCCGCGAGAAGCGGAACCTCACCAACGCTTCGCGACAAGGTAATTCCCGTGTTATAGCGACATATCAGATTCTTCAAGTGTGCGCGAACAACTGCTGGACAAATCGCAGTGCGCTGTCTGCTACCTCCATTCGATCCGGGCACTGACGTACTCATTCCGAGGACTCGCCAGGTCGAAATCGGGAGTGAATCATGATCCAGAAAAACTACGTCGTGTTCGTGAATGCCGATGGCTGTGTGAACCTGTACGAGCGGGTCTACGATGACATCGCTCAGTCGTCGAGGTGGGTGCTCGTCCCGGTCGATGTGATCGCGGAGCCGCAGTCAACTCCGGCGGTCGCCATCACCGAAGCACTGCTGACGCTGGTCGGGGCGGCGATCCCGTTCGTCGGAGCCGTACTGATGGCGATGGTGGACCTGTCCGCCGGTGTGGCGTGATGCCGCTGCATGAGAACGGGGCAGACATTTCTGTCTGTCCCCACTGGGGTATCGAGTTGTCTGGTGGTTCGCCCTCGCCCCCCGGCGTTTTCGCTGCTGGCGAAGTCGCCGGTCTCTTCGACCGCTACCTGATGGAGATGACGGAGCAACCGTACTCGTGAGCCCTCGCGACAAGCGTGGCCGTTTACGACCCCTGCATACTGCACTCTTGGAAACGGCCATCCCGACACCGCCCTACTCCAATACTTCCCATCGAGAATACGCGTGGGCTAACTGGGCTTTCCGTTCAGTCAATTGCTTCTGGACCTGTGCGATCTGTTCGCCGGGTTGCTGATAAAACTGTGGCATGGCCATGTCGTCATGAAGCGTGGCAATCTCGGCTTCGAGGGATTCAATCTTCAGCGGCAGGCTCTCGAGTTCACGCTGTTCCTTGAACGAGAGTTTCCGGGTGCGAGGAAGGAGAGTGGGGTAGCTCCCGGAGGTCGGGGGCGCAGCTGGGGCTTTCGTGTCGGCCTCGGTGGCGAGCGCCTTCTGGCGGATCCAGTCGTCATAGCCGCCGACGTATTCTCGAACGCTGTCGTCCTCGAACACGATCGTGCTGGTGACCACGTGGTTCAGGAACTCGCGGTCGTGGCTGACGGTCAGGACAGTCCCGTTGAAGTCGACCAGCCGCTCTTCCAACAGCTCCAACGTCTCCATGTCGAGGTCGTTCGTCGGTTCGTCCAGGACCAGAATGTTCGCGGGCTTCGAGAATAACCGCGCCAGTAACACGCGGTTGCGTTCTCCTCCCGAGAGGTACTTGATCGGCGTCCGCGCTCGGTCCGGGGCAAACAGGAAATCCTGCAAGTACCCGATCACATGCTTGTCGACCCCGTTGACCGTGATCGTGTCCGACCCATCGCCGACGTTTTGCTGGACGGTCTCGTCTTCGTTGAGCGTCTGACGCAACTGGTCAAAGTATGCAATCTGGAGGTTCGACCCGAGCCGCACCTTGCCCGAGGTCGGCTCCAACTCCCCGAGGATCAGCCGCAGCAGTGTCGTCTTGCCCGCCCCGTTGCGACCGATGATCCCGATCTTGTCGCCCCGCATGACGGTCGTCGAGAAGGTGTCGACGATCGTGCGACCGGGGAAGCTGAACGTGACGTTCTTGAGGTCCGCGACCAGCGCCCCGCTGCGTTCGGCCTCCTGAATCTCCAGGCGGACTTTGCCCACGCGGTCGCGACGATCACTCCGCACGATCCGCAGCTTTTCGAGGGCCTTGACGCGGCCTTCGTTGCGAACGCGGCGAGCCTTGACCCCCTGGCGAATCCAGACCTCTTCGATGGCCAGCCGCTTGTCGAACAGGGCGTTCTGCTTGTCCTCGACTCCCAGGGCCGCTTCCTTGCGCACCAGAAAGGTGTCGTAGTCGCATGACCAGTCAAACAGCTTACCGCGATCGATCTCCATGATTCGCGTGGCGAGTCGACGCAGGAATTGGCGGTCGTGGGTCACGAAGATCAACGCCCCGTCCCAGCGCCCCAGGAACGTCTCCAGCCACTGAATCGAATCCAGGTCGAGATGGTTGGTCGGTTCGTCGAGCAACAGCATATCGGGCCGCGAGACGATGGCCCGCGCGAGGAGTACGCGGCGTTTCATCCCCGAGGAGAGTCGCTCGAACGCTGCCTCCGGGTCGAGCTCCATCATCTGAATGATCTGTTCGGCCCGCTGTTCCTCCTGCCACTCGGGTTCCTGGCTATTGGCATCGAAGCCCTGGCGGACGACCTCGGTCACTGGACCAGCCAGATCCAACGGAACCTCCTGCGGGAGGCGAGCCACGCGCGAGCCGGGGCTGAACGCCAGCGTCCCGCCGTCCCCCTCGATCTCCCCACATAACAGCCGCATGAACGTCGTTTTGCCAGCCCCGTTACGACCCAGCAGACCGATCCGCTCCCGAGGCTCGACCCGGCAAGAGACCGCATCGAGCAGAGCCTTGCCGCGCAGGTGATAACTGAGTTCGGTGATGTTCAGGAGCGGCATGAAGCAGGACTACATTCGAGGCGGGATCGGCCCCCATCCCAGGGGTTGTACCCCCATTGCTGCGGGCGCGGGCGGAGATTATGGCAGACAGGGGCAGGGAACAGAAACCAGTCGTCAGCGGGGAGACTCACCACTCGTTCCCAAGCCGGAACTCCGTTTCGCCTCGTGCCAACTCGTATTCTATTGCAACGAAGTGGTACTCCTCCCCGAAACAAGTCGACATCCGCGAGCTGATCGGAGTATGTCATACGATGGTCGGCGAAGTCGCTGTCCATTTCTCCGCAAAAGACCGTCGTTGACAGGAGGGTCTGGCGGGTTTAGGAATCGGGAACAGCTAGCTGAGCTGGCAATCGGTGGGTGAGTCGAGACCGTCTGACTCATATGGCGTGAGAACAAGCGTTCGCCGGTTTGCCACCCAGTTTGCACTTCTGCCTGAACGCTGGTGGGAATGAATTCCGGTCGATGCAGTTTCAGCGATTCCAGCATGCGGGTCAGAGTCGTTCGCGTGATCGAGATCTCGAAATGTCCGACGCATCGCTGAACCGCCCGTTGAAAACATGTCATGGGCTGATTGCAGATGCGAGAATCCATGAAAATCACGGCCTGGAATCGCGTGCCACGAACATATTGATCTTGCCTTTAGGCGTACACCCCGCCGTGATCTCGCGGAAACTTCTTCACGATCAGTACCGAGTTGATCCCCAGCATGCCGAACGAATTATTGAGAATGTGCTGCACTCGTTCCATTTTGCGTGGGACATTGGCGACCACCTGCTTGAGGGCACAGCGGGGGTCTTGCTCGTCGAGATTGATCGTCGCGTGGCAAATGTTATCGCCGAATGACGGCACGTTGCCCAGCAGTTCCAAGGCCCCCGCAGCTCCCATGGCGTGGCCGATGAAGCTCTTGGTGTTATTGATGGCAAGGTGCGGGTTGTCGCCGAAGACTTCCAGGAGGGCTTTCGATTCCTCAATGTCGCCTTGCTCGGTCGCGGTGGCGTGGCTGCTGACGATGTCGATGTCTTCGGGGGTCAGTTTGGCGCGTTTGAGGGCCAGCCTCACGCACTCGGCTTGGCGAGTCGCGAACGGCAGCACGAAGTCGCTGGCATCAGAGTTCATGCCGTACCCGACGATCTCGGCGTAAATCTTGGCCCCGCGTTTGAGTGCATCGGGGAGCCGCTCCAAGGTGCAGATCGCGCCGCCTTCGGCCACGACGATTCCCTTGCGGTTCATGTCGAACGGACGGCAGGCGATCGCTGCGTTTTCGTCCCAGGCCAGCGCCCCCTGACTGGCGAAACTCGCGAAGATGCCGAACGTGTGGATACTCTCCGAGATCCCGCCGACCAGGGCCTTGTCGACCTCGCCCAGCCGCAGCATCTGCACGCCGTGAATGAACCCGGCGTTTCCGGCAGCACATGCGGCCCCCAACGTCAGGTGCGGCCCCGAAATCCCGAGGTTGATCGTGACTTCCCCGGCTGCGTTGTTGGCGACGGTGCGGGGATTGTGGTGATGAGACCAGACTTTGGTGTCGTAGCCAAATTTGGAGATCTCGAAGATCTCGTTCTCGGTCTCGACGTTGCCATGTTCGGTGATACCCAGATACACGCCGATCTGGGACTTATCCACATTCGGCCAGTCCCAGCCGGAATCGCGGATGGCCTCGTTGGCACAGTAGATCGAGATCGATCCGGCCCGTGTGCCTCGGCGGCGGTCCTTCTTTTTCTGGTACTTGAATTCGTCAAACCGGCAGACCCCGGCCAAAACGGCCCCCATGTAGCGGGTCTCGTACTGGACCACTCCTGACTTCCCGGCCAGCAGCGCAGCCCGAAACTCATCCAGCGTGTCGCCATTCGGTGAGGTCAGCCCCACTCCGGTGATGACTATGCGGTTCGGATCGTCCAATGCGTGCGGCATGCGGCAAAGACCCAGGGGGTCATCCAATAACGTGGTGCGAACCGTGCTGTGGCTCCCGTGGGATGTCCAGCCCGTGGCGAATGCCTCCCACAAGCGAGGTCATCTCCAGGACAGAAAAGAGTATACGTTGCATCGAAGAATTGCGAGCAAACCGCAGCTTGATGGAGTCACCAGACGGGGGGGGAACACCGCGGCGGCATTCGACAGAGTGCTGGCGAACGCAGCACCGGACTCGCGAGTCGACATCACCACCAGAATGGGGCGGCGGACTTTCCGAATCGTACCGCGAGGCGTAGTATCCTGCCTGCAGTTCCTCCCAACGAGGGGGCCACCGTGGGCACTTGAGGATCTTGTGATGTCGATCAGCTCTGTGGTGATTTGCCTAGCTGCGCTGCTTGGGCTGCCTGTCGAGGTGACTCGATTGGATGGCCAGCGCACGTCCGGAGAACTCCTCAGCTTGTCCCCGACCATCCTCCGGATCGCTGAAATCAGCGGCCCGGTGGAGATCTCTGTGACGGAATTGCAGGAGATTCGAATCACGACGGTGGGCAGCATCCCCGCTGCACAGCAAGTGCGGCTCATCGACGAGACCCTCCTGGCCGGGGAGTCGGTGACGATTGTCGCCGGGAAACTCACGCTCGTCAGCGCCGAATTGGGAACGCTCACAGTGCCAACCGATGCGGTCCAGAGCGTGCTGTTGGCCTCGGTGGATGCGGTTCAGTCACTGGCCTGGGAGGAACTGCGGAAGAAGGTCTCGCAGTCCGATCTGCTCATCGTACAGAAAGGGGAGAACCTCGACTTTGTCGGGGGCACGATCGGCTCAGTCGAGTCCGGGGCGGTCTCACTGATCTCGCGTGGGCGTGAGGTCAAAGTCCCGCGCGAGAAGATCGTGGGGATCGTTTACGCGACACACCAGATTGTCACGGGCAGCCCAGCATGCGAGGTGGTCACCAGTAATGGGTCGCGGCTGCGCGTGAAGGGAATCGAGATCACCGAGGCCAAGGCCCGCCTTGATCTGACCACTGGACCCCCACTGCAGGTTCCGATTGAGGCATTGCGGAGTCTCGACTTTGGGTTGGGTCGCATCGTGCCATTGATGAAAGCGCTGACAAGACAGACGTTGCCCGTAGGGGTTTCCGAGACGACCGTGGCCGTCCGTAACCATGCCTACTCGCCGAGTTCTCTGAAAAAAGTTCAGCTACGCGTGGGGAATAAGTCTTATGCCGATGGGCTATTGATCCACCCGCAAACGAAACTCGAATTCACGCTCAACCGGCAGTATCGCAAGCTGCGAACGGTAGTCGGGATCGATGAGAATGCGAGCGACCGGGGCCGCTTTGAGCCTGTGGTGTTGGTCAAGATTCTGGCGGACGGGAAGTCGTTGTGGGAGCAGTCTGTCCGCTGGGATGCAGCGCCGGTGAGCCTCGATCTGGATGTGGCCCATGTGAAGACCCTGGAGATCGTGACCTCGACCGAGGACGGCAAGATCGGGCCGCTCAGGCATGTGGACTTGGCGGATGCGAAGTTGATTAAGTAGCGGAACCGGAGTCACTAGAAATCCCAGGGGGGGCAACCCCCGGGATTTGGCGACGCACGAGCATCCACGGCTCGTCGAGTCCGATGAGCCACGCCGACGCCAGATACGCCGTGCCCCCGGCCAGGCACTGTGCCCCGAGAATCACCAGCCGGACAGGGAAGCTGTCGCCGGGCCAGGGAATCAACTGCAGGCTAAGTACCACGCTGATCATGACCCCGCAACTTGCGAGAGTCTTGCACAGTGAGGTGCGGGATACCTGCCAATCGAGACCGCCGCACTGCCGTGCGAGTCGGGACATCGACCAGACCGCCTGGGCCATCGTCGCCAGTGAAGTGCCCCAGGCCAGGCCAGTACCTTGCAGCGGATAGATGAGGATCGCGCTCAATCCCAGATTCCATACCACCGCCCACTTTCCGATCTGCACCGGGGTCCGGCGATCATGCAAGGCATAGAACCCTCGGTTCGCAATCAGCAGCAAGATGAATGCCCATGCTGCGGAGCCATAGGCCCGGATCATTCCAGCCGTCAGCGCGGCATCATGCACATCGAAACGTCCATGCTGAAATAGCGCTGTCGAGAGCGGACCAGCCACTAGCATCAGTCCCGCACTCGCTGGCAACCCGATGGCCAACGACAGTCGTAATCCGAGCGTTAAGTCAGCACGAAACGCTGGCATGTCCCCCTGCTCCGCATGTCGCGTTAAGATTGGAAACAACACGGTGCCCAGCGCCACTCCGAACACTCCCAGCGGGAACTGGTACATCCTCTGCCCGAGGTACAGTGCCGATGCCGTCCCGCTCTCCAGCACCGGCCACCACGCGGGATAGGCCGACTCTCCCCAGACGGGGAGCGACAACCCCCAAGCCATTACGCTATCAACAAGCGAGTTCAACTGAGACAGCGTCACCCCGGCGACCACGGGAATCATCGATCGAAACACTTCACGGACCTGCGGCAGAGAATCTCGCCACCGGGATGACCAACGATACCCAGCGCGGTGCAGAACCCACACCGGCACCAGCAATTGGATCAAACCTGCCCCCAAGAGACTGACGGCAATCCAACGTATTTGGAGTTCCTGATCTGCACACACCGACGGAACTGCAGCGACAGCCCCCAGCCACACCAGATTCAACAGCACTGGAAGTACCGCAGGCCAGAAGAACCGGTTCAGCGATTGCAGAGCGGCACACAACAAAGCTGTCAAGCAGACCAGGATGACATACGGAGCGAACAGTCCCAAGAGTTGGATGAGCCGCGCGACATCCGCAGGCAGGTCCAGGCACAGCAGCGCCAGCCCCATCACGAGTTCAACCGTCATGACGATTCCGCTGAGCAACTTGCCGAGTTGTATGAACGTGGCGGAGGTCAGTTGTCGCGCGGCCTGGGGACCGGACTGTTGTTGCTCGCGGAGAAAGGCCGGGAGGAAGGCTGCTGTCAGCGCCCCTTCGCCCAGCAGTTGTCGTGCGAGGTTGGGCACCCGAAAAGCCACTGTGAACGCATCCAGGATTGGACCTGCACCAAAGTGCTTCGCCATCGCGATGTCACGTAATAGCCCCAACACCCGACTGGCGAGCGTACACGCACTGACAATGCGCAAGCCCGCGAAGAGGTTCGCACGGGGAGCGAATGAGGGAGATCCCACCGGACCAGACTCGGACGGGCTTCGAGGATCACCATCCGGCACGCTGGTCACTCAATTCCCCCGGGGACAACTCGACATACGAAGCACTCGGCGACTCACTCTGAGGTTCGGAGTTCAGATTTCGGGTTTCCCGACAGCGAGTCACGTCCGTCGTTAGTGGTCGGTTAAAGCTTGCTTTGGGGGTACGCCTCCCGCGGGTGGGCGCGGCCCCCGCCGAGCCGCGACTGCGAGTCGATGCGTCCCCTGACTCGCGGCTCAGCAGGAGCTTCGCCCTCCC